>PLXO01000340.1 GCA_003151425.1 Acetobacteraceae bacterium | reverse complement strand
GACGAGCCGGTGTCGGCGCTGGATGTGTCGATCCAGGCGCAGGTGGTCAACCTGCTGGAGGATCTGCGCGAGCAGTTCGGCCTGACCTATCTGTTCATCGCGCATGATCTCTCGGTGGTGCGGCATCTGTGCCAGCGGGTCGCGGTGATGTATCTGGGACGGATCGTCGAGCTGGCCGACAGCGACGAGCTGTTCGACAATCCGCAGCATCCGTATACCAAGGCACTGCTCGCCGCCGTTCCGGTACCGGACCCGAGCATCGAGCAGACGCGCGATTTTCGGCCGGTGCAGGGCGAGGTGCCGAGCCCGATCAATCCGCCGTCCGGCTGCGTGTTTCACCCGCGCTGCCCGATCGCGGTGGATGCGTGTGCGCGCGCGCGGCCGGAGACGCGCGAGGTGCGCCCGGGACATTTCGTAGCTTGCGACGAGGTGCGGTAAGGACATGTCGAGAAACGAACGACTCCTGGCAACCGCCGAAGACGTTGACTCACGCGAAGACGTTGACTCACGGTTGCGCCGCACGGGCCACCCCACCCCGTCATGGCCGGTAGGCCTTGCCCCCGGGCGCTTGTCCCGGGGGTTGTCCCGGCCATCCCCACGCGCACCGGCAGCACGAAAGAAGCCGTTACCCGCTGTGGCCAAGCCTCTGGGGATGGCCGTGACAACCCCCGGGACAAGCGCCCGGGGGCAAGGCCTACCGGCCATGACGGGGTGGACGTACCGACACCACCTCACCGCTTGTCTCGCGCTTCTCGCGGCGATGGCGCTGGCAGCGATCGCGCTGCCCGCAGCGGCCGCGGAGACGCCAAAATACGGCGGCACCCTGACTTACATGATCCCCGCCGACGCGCCGCCCAGCCTGGATGGGCATCGCGAAACCACCTACGCCACGGTGCACGCGACGGCGCCGTTCTACAGCGTGCTGATCCGTATCAATCCAATGAACCCGGCCTCGCCGAGCGATTTCGTGTGCGACCTGTGCACCGAGATGCCGGTGCCGACGGATGGCGGCAAGACCTGGACCTTCACCATCCGTGACGGGGTGAAGTGGCACGACGGTTCGCCGCTGACCGCAGCGGATGTCGCGGCAAGCTGGCAGGAGATTATCCATCCGGGCCAAGGCATGTCGAGCGCACGCGAGGCCTATTTCGTGATGGTCGACTCAGTGGCGGCGCCTGACGCGCGCACCGTGGTGTTCAAGCTGAAATACGCCACCAGCGCGTTCCTGCCGGCGCTCGCCGATCCGTTCGCCTATGTCTACAAGAAGGAAGTCCTCGATCGCGATCCGCACTGGTACGAGAAAAACGTGATGGGCTCCGGCCCGTTCCGGTTTGTCGACTACCAGATCGGCCAGTCGATCAAGGGCGAACGCAACAAGGAGTATTACCACAAGGGGCTGCCCTATCTCGACGGCTTCGTGGCGATCTTCGCGCCGAAGGAGGCGGTGCGGCTCGATGCGATCCGCTCCGACCGCGCGGCGATGGAGTTCCGCGGCATGCCGCCCTCGGCGCGCGACCAGTTGGTCAAGCAGCTTGGCGACAAGATCACGGTGCAGACCGGCGATTGGAACTGCGTGAACCTGATCACGCCGAACCACGGCAAGAAGCCGTTCGACGACGTGCGGGTGCGCCGGGCCCTGGCACTGGCGATCGACCAGTGGCACGGCGCGCCGCCGCTGTCGCGGATCGCCAACGTGCACACCGTCGGCGGCATCGTGTTTCCGGACTCGCCGCTGGCCGCCACGAAGGACGAGCTGCAAAAGATCCCCGGCTACTGGCCCGATATCGCAGCATCGCGCGCCGAGGCGAAGCAGTTGTTGCAGGACGCCGGCGCGGCGGGACTGTCCTTCGAACTGCTCAACCGCGATGTCGATCAGCCCTACAAGTATATTGCCGCCTGGGTGATGGACGAGTGGAGCAAGGTCGGGCTGAAGCCGCGCCAGAAGGTATTGCCGACCGGGCCATTCTTCGAGTCATTGCGCAGCAACAGCTTCGACGTGACGGTGGATTTCAACTGCCAGGGCCTGGTCAATCCGGTGATGGATGTCGGCAAGTTCCTGCCGCACGCGGTCTATACCGAGAACTACGGCAACTACGAGGACCAAAAGGACATCGATCTCTACCAGCAATTGCTGCACGAGGCCGATCCGGTGGCGCTGCGCGTACGGATGCGCGCGTATGAGACCTATGTGTTGGACACCCAGGCGCATATGATCGTGATGCCGTGGTGGGAGCGGATCGTGCCGTACCGGTCGTATGTGCACGGCTGGAAGATCAGTCCAAGCCACTACATCAACCAGGACCTTGGGACGATCTGGCTGGAATAGGCGTCGGCGCGCCGCATGCGCCAGGTGCGCCAGGTGCGCCAGGGTAGGCGAAAAGGTAACGACGATGCGCCGGCAAGGCGCGCGTGACAGGGAGAACTACAAGGATGCACGCAACGACACTAACACGATCTCTTCGCGTGGCTTGTCTCGGTGCGGTCCTCGCAACGGGAGCGGCCACGCCAAGTACCGCGGCGGAGACGCCGAAACAAGGCGGCACCCTGACCTACATGATCCCGGCCGACGCGCCACCAAGCTTCGATGCGCATCGCGAGAATACCTACGCCGTGGTGCACATCATCGCGCCGTTCTACAGCGTGCTGGTCCGGCTCAACCCGGACAACCCATCCGACACCACGCATTTCTTCTGTGACCTGTGCACGGAGATGGCGGCGCCGACCGACGGCGACAAAACCTACACGTTCAAGATCCGCGAGGGCGTGACCTTCCAGGACGGATCGAAGCTGACCGCCGCGGACGTGGCGGCGACGTGGAACGCGATCATCTTCCCGCCGCAGGGCGTCTCCAGCGCGCGGGAGACCTGGTACACGATGGTGGACAAGGTCGAGGCGCCGGACGCCACCACCGTGGTGTTCCATCTGAAATACGCCACCTCGGCTTTCATGCCGGCGCTCGCCGATCCCTACGCGATGATCTACGAGAAGAAGATTCTCGATACCGATCCGCACTGGTACGAGAAGAACGTGATGGGGTCAGGGCCGTTCTGGTTCACCGGCTACGAGCTCGGCCAGTCGATCAAGGGAACCCGCAATCCCAACTACTACCACAAGGGGCAGCCCTACCTCGATGGCTTCGTCGGCATCCTGTCGCCCAAGCAGGCGGTGCGGGTGGATGCGATTCGCGCCGATCGCGCGGAGATGGAGTTCCGCGGCCTGCCGCCCGCCGCGGTGGATCAGCTCAAGCAGCAGCTCGGCGACAAGATCACCGTGCAGACCAGCGACTGGAATTGCGGCAACCTGATCACGCCGAACACTCGGCGCAAACCGTTCGATGACGTGCGGGTGCGCCGGGCGCTGCTGCTGGCGATCGACCAATGGCACGGCGCGCCGGCGCTGGCAAAGATCGCCAACGTCCACACGGTCGGCGGCATCGTGTTTCCGGGCTCGCCGCTCGCGGCGACCAAGCCCGAACTTGAGAAGCTGGCGGGGTTCTGGCCGGACATCGAGAAATCGCGCGCCGAGGCGCGGCGTCTGCTGAAGGAGGCCGGGGCCGATGGCCTGAGCTTCGAGATGCTGAATCGCAACGTCGATCAGCCATACCTGTACGTCGGCACCTGGATCATCGATGAATGGAGCAAGATCGGCGTGCACGCCACGCAGAAAATCGTGCCCACCGGGCCGTGGTTCGAGGCGATGCGCGACGGCAACTTCGCCGTGGTGGTGGAGGCAAATTGCAACGGCGTGGTCAACCCGCTGATGGACACGCAGAAGTATCTGCCGCGCGCCGCTTTCACCGAGAACTACGGCGGCTATGAGGACCAGACGGAAATCGACATCTACAACAAGATGCTGCGGGAGACCGACTTCGTCAAGCAACGTGCGCTGATGCGCGACTACGAGACCTATGTGGTCGATACCAAGGCGTATGAATGGCCAATGCTGTGGTGGAACCGGATCATCCCTGCGTGGGCCTATGTAAAGGGCTGGAAGATCGGCCCCAGCCATTATGTGAACCAGGATCTGGCGAATATCTGGCTGGACAAGTAGCGCACGGCATGGCGCTGTGCCGTCCGCATGGGCGGTTCCGCACTGTGCCGTTCGGCGGGTGGCGTAGCGCAGTGCTGCCGGCACGGGCGATGCAGCCGGTGCAGTCCGCACGGGCGATGCAGCCGAGTGCAGTCGGAATCGGAGGGCGAACATGTACCGCTATATCGCGAAGCGGGTGCTGATGACGATCCCGACGCTGATCGGGGCGGCCGCGCTGGTGTTCATCCTGATGCGGCTGATCCCGGGCGATATCTGCGTGGTGCGGCTGGGCTCCGGCGGCGGGTCGTTCAGCGAGCATTCGGTGCAGATGTGCCATGCCGAGCTCGGCATCGATCGGCCCATGATCGTGCAGTTCGCCGAGTTCGTCTGGGGCCTGTTCACGCTCAACCTCGGCAACTCGATGTGGTCCGGCAAGCCCGTCGTGCTGGAGATCGCGACGCGCCTGCCGATCTCGATCGAGATCGCGCTGCTGGCGGCGGTGGTGGCGATCGTGGTGGCAATCCCGCTCGGCACCATCTCGGCACTGAAACAGAACACCTGGCTTGACCTGGTGGTGCGCACCGTGGCGATCGCCGGTATCGCCACGCCCTCGTTCTGGCTTGGCATCCTCAGCATCATCATGGTGCTGGATGTCACCCAGGCGATCACCGGCACGCCGTGGATGCCGCCGATCGAGTATGTCCCGCTGTGGAAGGACCCGATCCGCAACCTGTCGATGGCGCTGCTGCCGGCGATCACCGTGGGCTACCGTTACGCGGCGGTGTCGATGCGGATGACCCGCTCGACCATGCTGGAGGTGATGCGCGAGGACTATATCCGCACCGCGCGCGCCAAGGGCCTGCTTGCCCGGATCATCATCAACCGGCACGCATTGAAGAACGCGCTGCTGCCGGTGGTAACGCTGCTCGGGATCGAGTTCGCCTTCCTGATCGGCGGGCTGGTGGTCACCGAGCAGGTGTTCAACCTGAACGGCATCGGCCGGCTGTTCGTGCTGGCGGTGCAGAACCAGGACTACACCTTGACCCAGGCGCTGGTGATGCTGGTGGTGGCGATCTTCGTGGTGACCAATCTTGCCGTTGATCTGCTATATGCGTGGCTCGATCCGCGCATCCGCTTCGCTTGAAGGGGAAGGCCCCATGTCCGCAAGCGCACCGTTCCAATTCGCGCCATCCGCCGTCGCCGAAGACACGCAGGTCGTTCGGCGTTCGACCCTGGCCACCGCAGTGGATTTCTGTCGTCGCCAACCGGTCGGCATGGTCGGGATCGTGCTCGTGCTGATCATCGCGGTGGCCGGGCTGGGGGCGGAATGGATCGCGCCGTACAACCCGACCTCGAACGATTTCGGCGCGATGACCGAGGCGCCGAGCTGGACGCATCTGCTGGGCACCGACCAGTTGGGGCGCGACATCTTCTCCCGCATCGTGTTCGGCGCGCGCACCGCGCTGATCGTGGGTTATGCCTCGGCGATCGTCGGCGGCTTCGTCGGCCTGGTGCTGGGCGTGGCCAGCGCCTACTTCGGCGGGTGGATCGATCTGCTGCTGCAACGCGTGATGGACATCATGATGGCGTTCCCGCTGATCATCATGGCGTTGGCGATCGTGTCGATCTTCGGCACCGGGGTGCACAATGTGATCGTGGCGATCACCATTCCGCTGATCCCGCGGTGCTCGCGCGTGGTGCGGGCCAGCGCGCTGCCGATCCGCGAGGTGCCGTATGTGGACGCGGCGCGTGCCTGCGGCTTTGGGCACACGCGGATCATCCTGCGGCACATGGTGCCGAACGTGATGGCGCCATTTCTGATCATGCTGACGGCGTTCGTGGGGCAGGCGATCTTGGCGGAGGCGTCGCTGTCCTACCTGGGGTTGGGCGTGCAGGAGCCGGTGCCGGCCTGGGGGCTGATGCTGCAGGGCGGCGCCGAGGAATACGCGACCACCGCGCCGTGGATCGCAGTCTTCCCGGGGCTGGCGATCATGCTGACGGTGTTCGGGTTTAATTTATTCGGCGATGCGCTGCGCGATGCGTTGGATCCGAAGCTGCGGGATCGGTAACGACGGAGCCACGTCGTCAGTGAGCCTCCGATCCAGAGTGAACGCACTGGTTCGCCGACTTATCGGCGACCCCTTTCCAGCGGCAGGACACGCAACCGGGTCCGGTTCGGATCCACGGTCAGCAGCACGCCGGCATCCAACTCGGTGATCATTTGCCGCAGGCATTGATGACCGGTCCGCCGATTGCGCCCGGGCTGACATCCCCGGCGCGGATCTGCACCACGCTCGGCTTGTCCCCCTGCGTGGCCGCCAGGATCGCGCCGAAATCCAGGTCATGGGTCAGCACCACATATCCATTGGCCTTCGCGAAGGCCATGATCTCCGGGGCGGGCGCGTTGGCCGGGCCGAGCGACGACCAATGCGCTGCCTCGATGCCGGCTTCGGTCAGCAGGCCGACCCAGCGTGGTGACAGGATCATGTCGACCAGCAGCTTCCTTACGGGCCAGGCATGCCGTAGCCGCGGAACTTGTTGGCGATGTTCGGATCGATCTGCTTGGCAGCCGCGATATCCCGCGAGGCATTGGCACGATTGTTCTGGGACAGATAGGCGAGGCCTCGCCCGTAGAGCGATGTGGCCATCCTCGGATCGAGGCGCAGCGCGGCGTTGTAGTCGGCGATGGCAGCTTCCAGTCGGCCGAGCTTGAGGTAGGTGAACCCCCGGCTATCGAGCGTGGCAGCGTCGTTCGGGCTCAGGCGGAGAGCTTCATTGCAGTCCGCTAGGGCTGGCTGCAACTGGCCGAGGATTGCCCGAACCCAGCAACGGCTGTTGAAGGCGTCGGCGTCGTTCGGGTTGAGCCTGCTGGCCTGGTCGTAGTCCTGAATGGCGCGGACGTATTGGCCCTTGCGGTCGTAGGCGAGGCCTCGGTTGCGGAAGGCCAGGGCGTAATTCGGGTTCAGCCGGATGGCCTGGTCGTAGTCCTGAATGGCGCGGTCGTATTGGCCCTTGCCGTAGTAGGCGAGGCCCCGGTCGTAGAAGGCGATGGTCAGATCGCTGTTGCTCAAACGCCCGGATTGGATCAGCGCCGTGCACGCGCCGATTGCAAGATCGCGATCCGTCTGCTCGCTGGCGCACCACTGCTTTTGCTGTTGGTCGTCCTGCGCCACCGCCGGTGAAGGCAGCGGGGCGAGGCTGGCGAGAATGGCGAGAAACCAAAGGCAACGCATTGGCGCCGTCCGCGGCATTGTTACGGTCGAGATGATAACCGAGGGCGGCCGCGGCGTCGGTGGGTATCTTCGACGGTGGGCGCCGGCGCCCGACATTCCCAGGGCAATCGCATTATGCGCGGTCCAACACAACCTCGCGCTCTTCGGCCAGCCACGCGGCGTAGCGCAACGCCTGCATGATGTCCTCACGCTCCAGGTAGGGGTAATCAGCCAGGACTTCATCGATGCTGTGACCCGCGCCGATCTGTCCGACGACCATGCCCACCGTGACTCTCATCCCACGAATGCACGCCTTGCCGCCCATTACGTCCGGCTGTTGGGTGATACGATCGAGCTCTTCCATGGAATTCTCCTTCTGTCCCCGCCATCCTCCACCGGGAGCGGCATCCAGCGAGACATATCACACGCGGCCGCCCCGCGGCCCCTCCAGCGTCAGATGCGCGATATAGCCGGAACGGCTCTCGCCGGCGGCGCGCGCCTGGGCGTCGAGGCGAAGCAACACCCGGCGCGGCAGCGTGATGTTGACCCGTTCGACGGAACTGTCGAGCGCAGCCGGATCCACGGTAATGACGCCGAATGCCCAACCGGCATAATCCGGTCGCGCGCGCAACGCCTCGATCGAGGAAGCGGCTGGAACAGTGCCTCCCGCATCGAGTGTCGCGTCGATCCAAGCCGCCGCTGCCTCCTCGGCGGCGGACACGGCGTCGTCGATCGTGTCGCCGGCCGAGAAACAGCCGGGCAGGTCCGGCACCACGACGCCATAGGCTGCGGTTTCGGTGCCGATTTCGATTGCGATCGGATAGCGCATTGCCAGCTCCTATAACCCCGCCTGTTTGCGGATCGCAGCCACCAAGCCGGTGCCCAGGTCCTTTTTCGGGTGCGGCACCACGATGATCCCGGGCCGAGCCGGGTGCTTGAAAATGTGGTGTGAGCCGCGGACGCGATCCAGCACCCAACCTGCTGCCTTGAGCTCCTTGACGAGCACAGTGCTCTTCATGTGTGTATCATACACACTAAGCCGTGAACGTCAAGCAGGCGAACCGAAAACTCGGCTCGCGGCCCAGCGGCTGAACTCCGGCGGCGATGCTACGCTGCGCGCGTCTGGCGCCCACCCTGCCTACGCCTGTATGACGCCAGATGGTATGCTGCCGTCTTCCGCGCCCCGGGAAGCGGTGCTATCGGGGGCGCCGTTGCAGCGGCAGAACACGCAACCGGGTCCGGTTCGGATCCACGGTCAGCAGCACGCCTGCATCCAACTCGGTGATCATTTGCCGCAAGGCATTGATGACCGGTCCGCCGATTGCGCCCGGGCTGACATCCCCGGCGCGGATCTGCACCACGCTCGGCTTGTCCCCCTGCGTGGCCGCCAGGATCGCGCCGAAATCCAGGTCATGGGTCAGCACCACATATCCATTGGCCTTCGTGAAGGCCATGATCTCCGGGTCGGGCGCGTTGGCCGGGCCGAGCGACGACCAATGTGCTGCCTCGATGCCGGCGTCGGTCAGCAGGCCGACCCAGCGTGGTGACAGGTTCATGTCGACCAGCAGCTTCCTTACGGGCCAGGCATGCCGTAGCCGCGGAACTTGTTGGCGATGTTCGGATCGATTTGCTTCGCAGCCGCGATATCCCGCGAGGCATTGGCACGATTGTTCTGGGACAGATAGGCGAGGCCTCGGCCGTAGAGCGATGAGGCCATTCTTGGGGCGAGGCGCAGCGCGGCGTTGTAGTCGGCGATGGCAGCGTCCAGCCGGCCGAGCTTGAGGTAGGTGAAACCTCGGCTATCGAGCGTGTTGGCGTCGTTCGGACGCAGGCGGAGAGCCTCATTGCAGTCCGTCAGGGCCGGTTGCAACTGACCGAGGATTGCCCGATCCCAGCACCGGCCGTTGAAGGCGTCGGCGTTGTTCGGGTCGACCCGGATGGCCTGATCGCAATCCTGAATGGCGCGGTCGTATTGGCCCTTGCCATCGTAAGCGCTGCACCGGTTGCTGAAGGCTTCGGCGTCGTTCGGATTGAGCTGGATGGCCTGGTCGAAGTCCTGAATGGCACGGTCGTGTTGGCCTTGCTCACCGTGGGCGATGCCCCGGTTGTTGAAGGCTTTGGCGTAGTTCGGGTTGAGCCGGATGGCCTGGTCGTAGTCCTGAATGGCGCGGTCGTATTGGCCCTTGCCGTAGTAGGCGAGGCCCCGGTCGTAGAAGGCGATGGTCAGATCGCTGTTGCTCAAACGCCCGGATTGGATCAGCGCCGTGCACGCGCCGATTCTGAGATCGGGATCCGTCTGATCGCTGGAGCACCACTGCCGTTGCTGCTGGTCGTCCTGCGCCACCGCCGGCGAAGGCATCGGGGCGAGGCTGGCGAGAATGGCGAGCAACCAAGGGTAACGCATTGGCGCCGTCCGCGGCATTGTTACGGTCGAGATGATAACCGAGGGCAGTCGCGGAGTCGCCGGGTATCTTCGACGGTGGGCGCCGGCGCCCGACATTCCCAGGGCAATCGCATTATGCGCGGTCCAACACAACCTCGCGCTCTTCGGCCAGCCACGCGGCGTAGCGCAACGCCTGCATGATGTCCTCACGCTACAGGTAGGGGTAATCAGCCAGGACTTCATCGATGCTGTGACCCGCGCCGATCTGTCCGACGACCATGCCCACCGAGACCCTCATGCCACGAATGCACGCCTTGCCGCCGATCACGTCCGGCTGTTGGGCGATGATCGAGCAGCGATTCTCGTCATGCCGCGACGATCTTGCCTCGCCGTCCTGGCCGGCCCTTCGTCCCAGCGCGCTTGACCCGGGGATCAGCCGGCCATCCACGCACCATTGCCGGTGCGCAGATGGGCGGATCAGTCCCGGCCATGACGATGCGGGGTGCACGGCTCGGACCAAATGAGAATGGCTGGTCCCTGGCGGCTTGTCTGGCGCTGGAAGGCGATTATATGTAAATTGGACTAACTATCTTTCAGCGCACCAGGATCGCCGATGCAATCCATTTTCGTCGCCATCCCGTTCACCCTTCCCGAGGTCTTTGTGGCGCCGCCGCCGCTGCCTCCGGCGACGCGGGCGACCTCGCGCGGAACGACCGGACGCAAAGCCGTGCGCGACCGCGAACGGGAAGCGCGTGCGCGGCTGGTGACAATGGCGCGGCCGGCGCCGTGCGGGCAGGCTGCGCGGGTCCCGGAATTGCGGACGGGAGATCGTGCGGCCGTCAGCGGCCGGGGTGGTGCGGGGATTGCAAGCCGCGGGTGCCGGCCAGGGGCGCGGCCCCGGCCCGGAGGCGCAAATCGCGAATCACGACAA
>PLXO01000065.1 GCA_003151425.1 Acetobacteraceae bacterium | reverse complement strand
GCCGGTGGGAACTCGCAATGACAGGTGGAGCCGGCAGTTCCAGTCAGGCCGAAAATGCTCTAATTCCTGCTGTTCACTTCGGTTTCTCGAAGTAGCCCGCGGAGTCGGTCGGATCCAAGAGCCAGTCGAGACTGACCCCGGTTTTCTTGCGCAAGGTGACCAGGAAATCGACCGTAGGCTCCGCCTCGCCGGATTCATAGGACTGGTATGTGGCGGCGGGCACTCCGAGCAGCACCGCGAATAAGGCCGCGCCCAAATTTGGCAGGTCGATGCTGTCGCCATACGTCCTGCGGACGATCGCAAGACGTCCGCCCAACCGCGTGAGATCAATCATATCGGTGGACATACAACCCCGTGGTTTGCCTCGCTGGTCAGTGGCGCGTTGGCGGGAATGACATCTCCCAGATGAGGCGGATCCGAATCGCACGCAGAACGTCTTCCCAAACCAGGTGCCTGCCGAGCTTGCGGTAGGCGCGCCCGTGCAGTTCATCGAGATGGAAAGCCAGTTCATCTGCGTGAACGATGAGGGTCGGACCGATCGCCTCGGCGAGGCCCTCGGGCAGGATCACGATGGCTGCCTTGCCAGGGATGTCGTCATGAAGCTCGACCGACCAATTCGGCCCGAGCTCGGCGACGACCGCGGCGAGATGCCGGCGCTGTCCCTGTCCCAGAAGTTCTGGGATGCGGGTCGGAGGCTGGCTCCGGCGGGCTTCGAGGTGTCTGGTCAACATCGTCGGGTTCCGCTGGCGGCTGGAAAAGCGAGGTCGCGGCGCGTTATCTCGCTTTTTTAGACGGAATGTCAATATTATTTTATGATTATTATATAAATAATGCGAATACCCACTTCCCGCTAGCTCCGGCGTATGGAAAACCGGATGACGTCAGTTCCCCGCCGCGGGGTCGATCGCCGAGCGGACAGGACGTCCGCGATTTCGGCACGCCAGCGGCACTTGGGGGAGTTGCTCGACTCCGGGCAGTGCGAGCAGCCTGTCGTCCCGCCAAACCAACCCAGGGAGACTGTCATGCCACCAGCCAAGAAAGCCGCCCCCGCAGCCAAGAAGACCGCCGCCCCACCGACGGCAGCCCCGGCGAAGGCCGCGGCGCAGGCCACCGTCACGCTCAAGCACCTCGCCGCCGCGTTGGCCGAAAGCCACGACCTTGCGAAAAAGCAGGCGGAGGCCTTGCTGGGCGACCTGGTTGCGCTCACCGCCAAACACCTCAAAAAGGGCGACAAGATCCGTCTGACCGGCCTGGGCATCCTTCAGGTGCGCAAGCGGGCGGCCCGGATGGGACGCAACCCGGCAACCGGCGAGGCGATCAAGATCAAGGCCAGCAAGAAGATTGCCTTCCGGGCGGCAAAGGAATTGAAAGAGGCCATGTAGCAACTGACGCAGGCTGTGTAGCCCGTCAGGCGACGGCCACGACCGCCACGGTCAGTCCCCCGGGGAATCCTCTCCCCCAGGGGGGCGGGCGGCTGGCGCTCAGAGACCCGCCTGCTGCAGCCGCAGCACCGCTCGGGCGCACGCCTGCGCACGCGGCACCAGGCTGTCGACGCGCAGGAACTCGTCGGGGCTGTGCGCCTTGCCGCCGACCGGGCCGACCGCACAGATGGTTGGCGTGCCGACGCCGGCGGTGAAGCCTGAATCCGCGCAGCCGCCGGTGAACTCGCCGTCGGTCTTGAAGCCCGTGTCAGCGGCGGCGGACACGTAGATCTCGAACAGACGTTTGGCCGCCGGGGTCTGGGTCAACGGCAGGAACTCGCCCTTGACGGTGAGCTCGGCCCGGGTGCCGGGCAGGAAAGCGCGGTCGATAATGGCGCCGATGCGGGCCATCACGTCCTCGCGGTCGGCGGGCGCGACATAGCGCAGGTCGATCTGGCCCTCCGCCCAGGGGGCGACGGTGTTGACGCTCTGGCCGCCGCTGATCAGCCCGACATTCAGTGTGACGCCACGGTCGAGATCGGTCAGCGCGTGGATCGCCAGGGTCTTGCGCGCCAGTTCCTCGATTGCGCTGATGCCGTCGGCGAAGCTGGTGCCGGAATGCGCCGCCTTGCCGGTGATGCGCATGACCATGAACACGCCGCCCTTGCGCCCGGTCACCACGTTGCCGGAGACCCGGCCCGGTTCCGAGTTGAACACCACACGGGCGCGGCGCGCTTCGGCCTCGATCACCGCGCGGCCTTCGGGGCTGCCGATCTCCTCGTCGCCGGTGAACAGGCCGAGCAGCGGGGCAGGCGCGCCGCCGAATTTGGCAAAGGCGGCGAGGACGAAACAATTCATCACCAGCCCCGCCTTCATGTCCGCGACACCGGGGCCAGTGGCGATGCCGTCGGTGATGGTGAACGGGCGACGCGCGGCCTCGCCGTCGGGGAACACGGTGTCGCGATGGCCCATCAGCACGATGTTGCCGCCGGCATTGCCCCCGACGCTGCCTTGGGGTCCATCGCACGCGACGACGGCGCGCAGGCAGTCGCCGTGCTTTTGTTGCGCGATAGTTTCGACCGGGATGTTCTGGCCGGCGAGGAAGCGGCTGACCACGGCGCCGACGGCGTCGATGCCCGGCTTGTTGTAGCTGCCGCTGTCGATGTCGACCATCTCGCGCAGCAGGGCGATCATGGCGTCCTGCTGGGTGGCGAGCCAGCCGGTGATGTCGGATTCGGTGGCTTGGTTTGGCATCAAGAGTCCTTTGCGAAAGATCCGCGCTCGGCGGAGCCTGCGCCGGCGACAGCCGAACGCCGACCGGCACGCCTGAGTTGCTCGACCGTCAGGAAGCCCGCGGCGCGGTTGGCGGTCGACCGCCGGTGTGGCACCTTCCATCCGGCCAGGCTACGTTGTTCCGCTCATTTCTCGGCCGTGCGGACAACATTGTGCTAGGATCGTTGCATGAACATCGCCCTGCGCAAGCCGATGACCCTACGCCAGTTCCTCGCCTGGGAGGAGCGGCAGGAGCTGCGCTACGAGTTCGATGGCTTCCAGCCGGTCGCCATGACCGGCGGATCGATTGGGCATGATCGGATCACCTTCAACCTGCGGAAGGCCCTGGATGTGCGATTGACTGGCAGGCCCTGCCAACCGCACGGGCCAAACGTCAAGATCATCGCCGACGGCAAGGTCCGCTACCCCGACGCGATCGTCGCCTGCGCACCGGTGTCGGCGAAGGCCACCGTCGTCGATAACCCGGTGGTGGTCTTCGAGGTGCTGAGTGAGGGCACCGCCAATACTGACCTGATCGAGAAAAATCGGGAATATCGGGCGACACCCTCCATCCAGCGCTATGTGATCGTGCAGCAGACGCATGCGGCGGCGATCGTGTTCGTCCGCCAGGGTGACGCGTGGGCGTCTGAGATCGTCGCCGGCGACGCCGCGCACCTGCATTTGCCGGATATCGGCATCGATGTGCCGCTAGCCGAGCTTTACGCGGGGATCGAGCTTGGCGCTGACGAAACGGACGAACCGACCGCCTAAGGGGCCGCGCCAAAGAACGGGTTCGGCAATCATTGCGTCGTGCCGTATGGCGCGCCCCGCGGTGATGTCGGACTCGGTGGTCGTGGTATTCCTTCGGGTTGGCGACCATCTAATTGACAAACAGGGTCGAGTGGGAACGGAATATAGTCGAGGAGACGGCTTAATGCCCGCTTTGTCTGCCCAGTACCTCCATGATGACGATTGCTGATCTTGTCGCTGCTGGCTTTAAGAAGGAGCCAGTAACATGGAGCACCGACGCCGCTGGAAAATTACATCTCATCGGTGAGATACCGAAAGCGGCCGGGGTTTATCTGTTCGTTGTCGGCGTCTCCGTTCGCTATGTCGGCAAGACCGATAGCGCTCTCCACAGCCGAATGCGATCATACGTTCGCGGTGTCCAGAGATCCTTGCGCCAGCGTGCTGTTCACAAGGGAATTAAGGCAGAGATCTGCAAGGGAGAGACTGTTGACCTCTATACCTTCACCTTCACGGGTGCCGGGCAGCGATTTGGAAACTGGAACGGACTGCCGATCGATCGTCTCGTTGGCCTAGAGAGTGGCCTCATCGAAAAGCTGAATCCATGCTGGAACCCATTCAATGCAGCAGGTAGGTCAAAGCGAACACGAGCGCAGTCCAATTCATCTCACTAGGAATATCAGCGTTGTAGTCGTGTCGTGTCTGCAAAGTGCATAAACACCGTCGGGTCGAGGTTACAGGTCGAGCATGGTCGCGATACGCGACTTCACGTCATCGAGCAGGAATTGCGGCACGCGCTCGATGAACGCCGCGCCACGCGCCAGCCAATCGAGGCTTTTCACCTGCTCGATCATGAGAAAGCCGCTGGTCGTCGTGCCAACCAGCTTCACTCGCGTCCGCCATGGCCGCTCGGTGCGCGTGACGGGGCAGACGACCAGCAATCCGGTGGTCGCATTGAAGTCAGACGCGGTCAGGATCAACGCGGGTCGGTTCTTCGCCTGCTCGCGCCCCACTTGCGGATCGAAATTGATCCAGGCCAGATCGCCCTGATCCGGCAGGTAGGCCACTACCAGACTTCGCGACCGACCGGCGGACCCCAGTCGACTTCCCCCGGCCTGTCGTCGGGCGTGAAGCCCTCCAACAGTTCGGCCATGGTGTAGCGACGACGGTGGGCCGGTTCGATCACGAGGCGGTTGCCTTCGACCTTCACGTCAACCTGCGCTCCCTCCTTGAGCCCGAGCTGCTCCAACAGGGGCTTCGGCAGCCGGAGCCCGACGCTGTTGCCCCATTTGTGCAGGGTGACCGACATGGCAGCATCCTTTGTCCACGAACGTATAAACAATAGGTATCCGACGGTAGCAGCGCAAGAACTCACCCCAGATCCGCCACCGCCACCGGCTCGGCCAGCTCCAGCACGCGCGCGGCGCGCAGCACTAGGTCGTCGCGATACTGCGCCGCGGCAAGCTGCACGCTGCGTGGCAGTCCGGCCGCGCCGAACCCGAGCGGCATGGTGATCGCCGGCTGGCGCGTCAGGTTGAAGGTGAAGGTCCACGGCGCCCACTCCCGCCACAGCGCCTGTACCGGATCGACGGTCGGCGCGTCGGCCAGCGGCGGGCCGGCGGGCACGGTCGGACACAGCACCAGATCGACGCGCTGGTGCAGCCGCGCCATGGCGTGGCCGGCGGCGGCACGCATCGCCTCGGCGTCCATGAACGCGACGGCGCTCATGCCGCCGAGCCGCTCCGCCACTTCGCGAATGCCGGGATCGAGCAGCCCGCGCCGATCCTCCGGCAGGATCGCCACCAGGCGAGCCAGCGCGGCGCCCCAAACTCGGGAAAACACCGCGGAGGTGTCGGGCAGATCCGCCGCCGCCTCCTCGACCGTGGCGCCGGCCTCGGTGAGGATCGACGCGGCATGCTCCACCGCCGCGAGGCCGTCAGCGTCGATCGGCGCGTCGAAGCCGGGCCGGCGCAGCACGCCGACGCGCAGGCCGGCGACCCCGTCCTCGATGCCGTCGCGCCAGTCGCGCGGATCGTCCGGGATGCAGAACGGATCGCGCAGATCGTAGCGCGCGAGGACGGAAAACATCAGCGCCGCGTCGCGTACGTTGCGCGTCATCGGCCCGAGGCAGGCGACCGCGGCGAACGCGCCGGCCGGCCATTGCGGCACGCGGCCGTAACTCGGCTTCAGGCCGACCAGCCCGCACCAGGCGGCGGGGATGCGGATCGACCCGCCGGCGTCGGTGCCGATATGTAACGGTCCGAACCCGGCCGCACCGGCCGCCCCCGCGCCGGAGGACGAACCGCCCGTGGTGACCTCGGGGTTCCACGGGTTGCGCGTGATGCCGTGCAGCGGGCAGTCGCCGGGCGACTTCCAGCCGAACTCGGTGGTGGTGGTCTTGCCGACGATCACCGCGCCGGCGGCTTTCAGGCCGAGCACGCTCGGCGCGTCCTCGGCCGCCGGCGTGGGATCGGTGGCACGGCTGCCGCGCCGTGTCGGGAACCCGGCGACATCAACAAGGTCTTTCACCGTGCACGGCACGCCGTCGAGCAGCCCCAGCGGCCGGCCGGCGGCCCAGCGCGCCGCGCTGTCGCCGGCCGCCTCCAGCGCGCGCGGGTTGAGCACGGCGAAGGCGTTGTAGGTCGGGTTGAGCCGGGCGATCCGTTCGGTGACCGCCTGCAGCACCTCGACCGGGCTCAGCGCCCGGGTTGCATAGAGCGCCAGCATTTCCTCGGCGGTCAGCAGCGCGGCATCGGTGCCCGGCATGGCCTCTTCCCGTCCTGTGGTGAACCGGCGCAGCATGGCGCGGGGCCGGTGCGGTGGGAACCCGGAAAAGGCTCGGGAAAAGGAGCATATCGATGAGCGGAGCAGCCAAGCACCCGGACGGCGAGCCCTGGCAGTGGCCGGAGGCGACCTGGCGGCAGATCGTCGGGCGTGCGCGCGGCGGGCGCAGCCTGAAGCCGAAGGCATGGCCGGATGGCGCGCGCTGCGCGGTGGCGCTGAGTTTCGATGCGGATCATGAAACGATCCCGTTGCGCGACGGCGACGAAAGCCCGATGCGCATCAGCCAGGGGCAGTACGGCGCGCGCCAGGCGATCCCGCGCATCCGCGCGCTGCTGGAGAAGGAAGCGATCCCGGCGACGTTCTTCTATCCCGCGGTGTCCGCGCTGCTGCATCCCGAGGAAGTGCGCGCGGTGGCCGATGACGGCCACGAGATCGGCATCCATTCGTGGATCCACGAGGCGAACACCACCCTGCCCTACGCGGCCGAGCGCGACCTGACGTTCCGCGCCGCCGACACGCTGGCGCGGCTATCGGGGCGCGTGCCGGTGGGGATGCGCACCGCGAGTTGGGATTTCTCGGTCAACACGCTGGCGATCGAGCGCGAAATGAAGCTGCTGTACGACAGCTCGCTGATGGCCGATGATGATCCGTACGAGCTGACGGACGGCGGCGAGGCGACCGGGATTGTCGAGCTGCCGCCGGAATGGATTCGCGACGATGCGGTGTATTTCAATTTCGTTCGCTTCTCCGCGCTGCGCCCATACACACCGCCCTCAGCAGTGGAAGAAATCTTCACCGCCGAGTTCGACGGCGCGTGGGACGAGGGCGGAATGTTCCTGCTGACGATGCATCCGCACATCACCGGCCACCGCTCGCGGATGCCGCTGCTGGCGCGGCTGATCACGCACATGAAGGCGAGCGGAAAATGCTGGTTCGCGACGCACGCGCAGGTGGCGCAGTGGTGCAAGGACAACGCGTGAGCTATTGCGCTCGGCAGGCTCATGCGCATATAATGCGCATAGCCAGGAGATCGGAATGAATTACGTCCCTCGAGGCCCGAAGAAGCCGGTGGACATGACGCCAAGCGAGGACGCGGTGCGTGAGGCGCAGCGCCTGACGAACAACCTGTCGGAGATGGTGGAGGCGCTGCGGGCGGCGCATGTGGCCGCCGAGACGCACAAACGCGACGACAAGGAACGCCGCACCGAGTGCACCATCGACATGGCGATCGCCCACTACGAGGAGTTCGGTGTCATCGGCGCAGAGCATTCGCCCATTTGACACAGCAATTGCGCATAATATGCCCATAATGGGAAGAGCGGTATGAATTACGTCCCACGCGGCCCGAAGAAGCCGGTGAACATGACACTGAGCGAAGACCTGGTGCGTGAGGCGCGGCGCCTGACAAACAACTTGTCGGAGACGGTGGAGGCGCTGCTGGCCGCGCATGTAGCCGCCGAGATGCGCAGGCGCGAGGACAAGGAACACCGTATCGACGAAACCATCCGGGCGCTGAACGAGCACGACGCGAAGTACGGCACCTGGGGCGAGGAATACTCGACGCTCTGATGGCGCAGTTCGACGTCCACGCCACCACCGGGCGTAACACCGCAGGAACACCGTTCGTCGTAGTCGTTCAGTCCGCGCGCTACGATGGGCGTCCCAGTCGGGTCGTCATTCCGCTGGTGGTATTGTCTCCGCGCGAGGTGGACAAAGAACTCACGCCGCCGCTTCTCATCGCAGGGCGCCATGTACACCTCAACCCGCTGGGCATTCTCACCGTGCCGCTTGCTGCGCTTGGCCGGCTTGTCGGCTCATTGGCGGATGACGCGTCGAGCAACGCCATCATCAACGCGATCGACGCGGCGATCACTCGCGCCTATGGTTGATCAAACTGGTCAGGGCGCTCGCCGCTTGTCGTGGGTGGTGTAAGGCACTGCGTCTTTCCACGCTACGCCTGAGCAACCGCCCCCGACCACGGCGACGCCGCGTCGCTGATGCCGGTGCGCGTGCCGTCGGCGCGCTGCACGATCACGTTCGGGCAGGCGAAGTTGATCGGCACCGCGCCGTGCTCGACGATCTCCAGCGTGCCCTCGGCGGCGAGCGCGTCCAGCACCTCGGCCGGCAACCTCCGGTCGGCGGTAATCGCGTCGACGCTGGAGACATCGATGCGCGGGTAATGCGCTGCCTCCTCCACGCTCATGGCGAAATCGGCGATGAAGGTCATTACCTGGAACACCGCGGCCATGATGCGCCGTCCGCCCGATGCGCCGGCCGCCAGGAACGGCCGCCCGGCCTCGGTCAGCATGATCGGCAGCATGTTGCACAGCGGCCGTTTGCCAGGCGCAATGGAATTCGGCGTGCCGGGACGCGGATCGAACCACATCATGCCGTTGTTCAGCAGCACGCCGGTCTTCGGCAGCAGCACGCGGCTGCCCATCGAGGACATCAGCGTGGTGGTCATTGCCACCGTGGTGCCCTCGGCGTCGCACACGGTCAGGTGGGTGGTGCAGCTTTGCGCGCTGTCCGGCTCGCTCTCGCCGAGGCCCGCCAGCCGCTCAGCATAGGCGGTCTTCATCGCGCGCGCCAGCGCGACATACCACGCGGCCGAGGGCGCCGTGCCACCGTACGGCGTGTCCGCCATCTGCTGCATCACGCGCATCAGCGTCGGCGCCGCGGTCAGGCCGCCGGTCAGGTTCATCGTCCGCCCGCGCCAGCCCATTTCCGTCGCCTGCCAGGTGCGCGCCTGGCAACCTCGAAAATCCTCCGCCGACAGCACGCCGCCCAGCGCCTGCGTGTCGGCAACGACCGCGGCGGCGACCTCGCCCTCGTAGAAGTCGCGCAGCCCGGCGCGGCCGAGCCGTTCCAGTGTCGCAGCGAGATTGCCTTGGCGGAAGAACCCCGGCGTGCCCTGGTACGGCGGCACCGGCGGCAGCCCGTTCGGCAGATAGACTTTTGCGGTTTCCGGATATTTGCGGATCACCGAGGCAGAGTTGGAGATCTTGACTGCGGTGTACCAGTCCTGCGGCAGCCCGCGTTTGGCCAGCGCGATTGCCGGCGCGATCACCTCGGACAGCGGCAACTGGCCCCAATGCTGGTGCAGATACGCGTAGCCCGCGACCGAGGCGGGGATGGCCACCGACAGCGGGCCGTGGATGTTGATGTCGCCCTCCACCTCCGGCCAGGCGAACAGGTCGGTGGTCATCCGGCCGGTCAGCTTATAGCGCACAGGATCAGTGTTGCGCGGCGCGCGCGGGCCGAAATCCACCACGTCCACGCGCGACTGTCCGGCGCGATGGACCAGCGCAAAGCCGATACCGCCAAGGCCCGAGTTCCACGGCTCCACCGTCGCCAGCGCCAGCGCGGTGGCCACTGCGGCGTCGATCGCGTTGCCGCCGGCATCCAGCACGGCGACGCCGGCCTCCGCCGCGCCCTTGACCTGCGACACCACGATGCCGCGCCGGCCCGCGGCCGACGGCTTGCTGAGCAGCCAGTTCTGCGTGACGTGCGGTGGAGGGGTGTAGTGCATCGCTTGGTTCTCTCGTGCTTCTGTTGCATGGTCCGCCGGTGTGACGCCGATGGCAAGAGAGGCACCTCGAACGAGGTTCCATCAAGAGAGGCACCCAAGAGAGGCACCATGAGCTTGCTGATCATTGCGGCCGCGGTATGGCTGGGCATTCATATTGGCATCGCCGGGACGCGGCTGCGCGACGGACTGGTGGGCCGTATCGGCGAGCTGCCGTTCCGCGGCTTGTTCTCGCTGCTTTCGATCGGGGCGATCGTGTTCCTGGTGCGCGCCTGGAGCGCGACGCCGATCATGCCGTTGTGGTATGCGCCTGGATGGCTGCACTGGGTGCTGGTTGCTGTCATGCTGGTCGCGTTCGTGCTGTTCGTGGCCTCGCTCGCCCGCCGCAACCCCACGATGGTGTCCACGATGGTGCCCACGCGGGCGCCCACTGGCGTCGTAACGACCGCGGCCGCGTCGCGCACCACGGTGCAGCCGCCGCGCGGCATCCAGCGCATCACGCGGCATCCGATGCTGTGGGCGTTCGCGCTCTGGGCGAGCGTGCACATCATTGGCAACGGCGATATCGCAGCGATCGTGTTCTTTGGCACCTTCCTGGCGACCGCGCTCGCCGGCATGCCATCGATCGATGCCAAACTGGCGCGGCGCGATCCGGCATTGTGGCAGGCACTGTCCGCCGCGACGTCGATCGTGCCGTTCGCGGCGATCGCGCAGGGTCGCAACCGCTTTGTGCCGCGCGAGATCGGCTGGTGGGTGATGCTGATTGCCGTGGTCGCATGGGCAGCGGTGCTGCACCTGCATCCGTGGCTGTTCGGGGTCGCACCGGTCGTGATGTGACCGGCGCGCTGTGACTTTTGCAATCTGACCGGCATGATGTCACCGGCACGGGATGACTGCCGCTTGCTGCCGGCGGGTTCATGGCCGAACCTGGCGCGCGCCATACGAGGCCGAAGATGTATCTGAACCGTTTCGCCGACACGACCGAGAAGCTGGACATGACGCAGTCGGAGGAATTCCGTCTGTTGTGCGCCAGCGCCACCGATCTCGGCATTCCACATGCGCCGGACTTGCCGTACTGGTCGTGCAACATCGTACTGCATCACCTGCGATTTCATTTCCTGGAATGGGGCGCGCCGGATGCGCCGCCGATCGTCTTGCTGCATGGCGGGCATCAGTCGGCGCATTCCTGGGATCTGGTCAGCCTGCACCTGGCGCAGCGCTATCGGGTCATGGCGCTGGATCAGCGCGGCCATGGCGACACGGAGTGGGTGCGCGATGCCGCCTACTCGAACCACGACATGGCGCTGGATGCCGCTGCGTTCATCGAGGCGCTGGGACTAGACCGGGTGATCCTGGTTGGACATTCGATGGGCGGGCGCAACGCCATGCTGCTGACGCGGCGTGATGCGGCGCGGCTGCGTGCGCTGGTGGTGGTGGATGTGGGACCCGAGGTGTCGGAACGTGGGCGGCAGGTGATCGCCGGCTTCGTGCGCGACAACGAGGAGTTCGACGATCTGGATCATTTCGTCCGCAACGTGCAGCGCTACGATCCATATCGCTCGCGCGAGCACATCGAGCGGACAGTGAAGTACAACATGCTGCAGCGCGCGGACGGGAAGTTCGTCAGCAAATGCGACGCCACGCCGCGCCGGCTGGGGCTGGTGCGGGGCAGCGGGCCGCTGGAGAACATCACGCTGGACGATGCGCGGGCGTTCCGGCTGCCGGTGCTGGTGGTGCGCGGGGCCAACTCCCGTATCCTGGAGGCGGATGCGGCGGAGCGGTTGCGCGATACGTTGCCGAACGGGACGCTGGTGACCGTGGCGGACTGCGGGCACAACGTGCACGGGCAGAACACCAGGGGATTCATCGAGGCACTGACAGGCTTTCTGGCGACGCTTGCGTGAGGGGGGCGGGCGTGAGGCGACGCTTGCATGAGGCGGGCGGGCGGGCGTGAGGCGGACCGGCGTGAGATGGGCCGGCGTGAGATGGGCCGGGGCGTAAGGCCGGGCGCGCGTAACGGGGCGCGCGCGTCGGTGTTCGGTCAGCCGCCTTTGACACCGCCGGCGGTTAAACCAGCCACGATCTCCTTCTGCATCAGCAGTGTCAGGATCAGCACGGGTCCGGTCACCACCAGCGCGGCGGCGGCCAGCGGCCCCCAGCTCACCTGCTCGAAGGTCAGGACGTTGTAGACGGCGACTGGCAGCGTGCGCGTCTCGCGTCCCGCCAGCACAATGCCAAAGATAAAATTGTTCCAACTGAAGATGAACGCGAGGATGGTGGCAACCGTGATGCCGGGGCGCGCAAGCGGCAGCGCCACGTAGCGGAACGCCTGCCAGATCGTTGCGCCGTCCACCAGCGCCGCTTCCTCGATCTCGCCAGGCAGGCCCTCGAAGAAGCCGATCATGACCCACACGACGATCGGCACCGTCAGCACCAGGTGGGTGATCACGAGCGGGGTGAGCGAACCGATCATGCCCAGCCATTGGAACAGCAGGAACAGCGGGATCAGGTAGGACAGGCCAGGGGTCACGCGGGCGATCAGGATCAGCATCGCGGCCCGCGTCGCCTTCGCTTTCGCCACGCCGTAGCCGGCCGGCACGCCGACCAGCAGCGCCACGCCGGTGGCCCCAAACGAGACGATGCAGGAGTTGATCGTGTAGCGCAGAAAGTCGTTGTCGGCGAACACCTTGACGAAGTTCGCCAGCGTCGGCGGGGCCGGAATGAACACCGGCGGGAAGGCCATGTTGTCGACCTCGTTCTTCAGCGAGAGCGACAGCATCCACAGGAACACGAAGGCCGCCGGCGAGACCAGCGTCAACACCGAGGCATACAGGCCGATTCGCCCGGCAAATTTTCGGAGTTTATGGCGGTTCAGGGTCATTGCGCGGCCTGGGTCATTTCGCCGACCGGGTCATTGCGTCTGCTGGCGCACCGCCAGCAGCAGGTAGCTGATCGCCAGGATCAGCACAAAGAACACCACAACGATGGCGGAGGCGTAGCCGAGATGGTAATAGGAGAATGCCTGCTGGTACAGCATGATATTGATCGTCGTGCTGGCGCTGCCCGGGCCGCCCACGGTGATCACGTAGATCACGTCAAAGGATTTCAGCGCGTCGATGGTGCGGATCACCATTGCCACGACAATGAACGGCCAGAGCAGCGGCAGCGTGATGTGGCGGAAGGTCTGCCAGCCGCTGGCACCGTCGATCTTCGCCGCCTCGTATGGGTCGACCGGCAGGCTGGCCAGGCCGCCCAGCACGATCAGCATGACCAGCGGCGTCCATTGCCAGGTCTCGACCATCACCAGCGTCGGGATCACCGTGTCCGCACTGTAGGTCCATTGCGATGGCGGCAGGCCCAGCGAGGTCAGGATATAGTTCAGCACCCCGAGCTGTGGGTGGAACATCATCGACCAGACCAGCGCGACGGCGACCGGGGTGGCCATCATCGGCAGGATAAAGATGGTGCGCGCCACGCCGCGCAGTGCGAATTTTTTGGCGAAGCACACTGCCGCAGCGACGCCGAGCAGCAGCGGGGCGACCACCGCCAGGACCGAGAAATACAGCGTGCGCAGGATCGCCCAGCCGAAATCGGCGTCGGTGAACAGGTGGCGGTAGTTCTCCAGCCCGACCCAGCTTGTGCCTTCGCCCGGCGCCCACTCGTGCAGCGACATGTAGCCGGTGAACAGCCAGGGGAAGACGATCACCGCCAGCACCACCACCGTCCCTGGTGCGGCAAATGCCCAGTAGCGCCGTGCATAGTTGGGGCCGCGGCCGGGGACGGATCTTGCTTCCCGCGGGATCTCGCCCGGGGCCGCTGCGGTGGCCGTTGTTGCGGTCAGGGTTGTCGCCATGTCAGCGCGCGTTCGTCCTGTCGCGCGCCGGCTGGAAAGCGGCGATGGCTGTCCTGGGCGTGCGCGCCGGATCGTCGCCGGCACGCTCGCTGACGCCGTCGATCGCGTCTCGGCGTTCCGTCCCTGGCACAATCGTCGGCAACCCGAGAGCCGAGACTTTCTGGCATCGCATCATGGAGTCCACCCATTCCCTGCCGAACTTGTTGGGCCGAACGCGTTGGGCCGGCCTTGTTGGTCAACGTCACCTTGCGCGCAGTGTCGGCGCGCGCAGTGTCGGCGCAAGCCGCACGAACGTCGCGGTGCCGGAGCGGCTTGCGCCGCGGCCGGCGCGCTGTCCGATCAGCTTTTGCATAGTGACATGCCAGAGGCAAGGTCGGTAGCGCAGCAGCTCGCTCTCGCCGCAGCAGCCACCCGGTTTGCCCGGGACCGTTTCCTTGCCGTCATGGTTGGGCTTTCCCCGCCGCGTCCAACCGGCTACTCAAGGCGTTGGAGAGGGATCCCCGTGTTGAATCAACTGCGCCTGCGGCTGCGCGCCGCGGCCTACGCCCTGCGCGGCGGCTTCCTGGTCCGGCCGCTGGTGATCGCCGTTTTTCTCGGCCTGTGCGGGGCTGTGCTGTCGTCGATCGAGGAGGCCGCCCCGGTGGCGGCGACCTGGATTCCCGCCACGCTGTTCCCCTCGCACCAAGATCCACAGGTCGCCCAGACGATCCTCAGCGTCATCGCCACCTCGATCATGACGGTGGTGTCGATCGTCTTCGCCATCCTGCTGATGACACTCACGCTCGCCTCGATGCAGTTCTCGCCACGCATCCTGATCAGCTTCGTGCGCGACCGCGGCACGCAGTGGACGCTCGGCATCTTCCTCGGCACGTTCTCCTACTGCGTGGCGGCACTGCCCGCCGCGCGCTCGATGCCGCATCCGTTCGCGCCGGTCGTGACGGTGTTCGGCGCGATGCTGCTGGCGCTGGTCTGCGTCGGATGGCTGCTGTTCTTCATCCACCACATCTCGCAGTCGATCAGCGTCAACCACATCGTCGATCGCATCGCGCGCGAAACCGAACGGGTGATCGACGAGCTGATGCCGCATCCAAGGCCGGCCTACTACCGCCCGGCGCCGGACGCCTTTGTGCCGGACGAGCCGGAGTTCCCGATCCTGAACGAGGTGTCCGGCTACATCCGCTTCATCGACACAACGCGGCTCGTGGACTTCGCCCGGATGCACCATCTGCGCGTGCGCGTCACCCGTGGGGTCGGCCACTTCGTGCCGGAAGGTGTCCCGCTGCTCATGGTGTCGCGGCGGAGCCGGCTGGACCGTGACCGCGCGGTGGAGCTGACCGGGGCGTTCGACATCGGGCCAATGCGCACGTTGCAGCAGGACGTCGAGTTCGGCGTCATCCAGATCGTCGACATCGCGCTGCGCGCCATATCGCCGGCGGTCAACGATCCCAGCACGGCGATCAGTTGCATCGACCAGCTCACCCGGATTCTGATTCGTTGGCTCGGCCGCTCCCCGCCGGAATCACGGCTGTTCAGCCCGCCGCACGTGCTGCGCGTCCTGCTGCCGTGGATCGACGTCGAGGGGTTGCTGAACACCGCCATCGAGCAGATCCGCGCCTACGCCACGACCGACGCCGCGGTCAGCCTGCGGCTGCTGCGGCTGCTGCAGGATGTCGGCATCACCGTCGAAAGCGAAGCGTTGCGACAGCGCATCGTCGAGCGAGCCAGGCGCGTGGTCGAAGGCTGCCGGGGCCGCCTGCCGCCGGACGATATTGCGCGTTTGGAGCAACGTCTGACCGTGCTCGAAGGGATCGGCGGCAGCGCGGCCACGGAGGAATTGGCGCGCCGTCATCAGGCGGCGAGCGCCGAAGATGGCCAGGCCGCGGTCGGCTGAACCCGCTAATGTAATCCGATCCCGGCGCACGATGAAATCGGATCGGCATCGCTGCAGATCGCGGTAGGGACGCCCA
>PLXO01000338.1 GCA_003151425.1 Acetobacteraceae bacterium | reverse complement strand
AGGTCATTCCGGGTCAGCCTCTTAGATCAGATGTCACCTGCTGAGGGCACCAAGGAGGTGCTGGCGGACGTCCCTATGCCGTAGGTGCGGCCAATCACGTTCCTGACTGTAAGGTTGTGGCAGGTGGCAGGAAGAACGGGACGGGGATGGCCGAGCCACCTGGGCTGGCCGCGGAGTAGGGCGGGCTTCGGGTCAACGCCCGAGGGCAGGCTGCGGCCCGCCATCGACAACTTTTCTGCGAGGACATGAGATCTGCTGGCGGGCACCGCAGATGCGATGCGGTTACAGATTGCGGAGGAGATGCAGACGGCTCAAGACCCACGGGCCGGCATCGCGACGCCGCTGATCGGCCTCGATCCGCGGCGCCGCGATCGTAGCGGGTCGGGTGGAACTCGGCTACACTGGGTCCATGGTTGCAATGCGGAAGCCCTCGCCCGGCATGACGGTCGCTGAATTCCTCGATTGGGATTCCGGTGACCGCACGGGTGCGATGTGGCAATTGCGCGACGGCGAGCCCGAGATGATGGCGCCGGCGTCCGACGCGCACGGCATGATCCAAGGCGAGCTGGGACGCCTGATCGGGAATCACCTCGCCGACCGCAACAGCCCTTGCCGCGTGGGCGTGACACCCGGCGTGGTGCCGCGGGTCCGGTCCACCAGGAATCTTCTGGTCCCGGATCTCGGTGTGACCTGCGCTCCACCGGCGGGCGGAGCGACCATGCTGGACCCTGTCGTGCTGATCGAGATCTTGTCGCCATCCAACGCGCGGGAGACGCGCGCCAATGTCTGGGCTTATACCAGCATCCCCTCGGTGACCGAGATCGTGCTGGTCCGTTCCACGTCGATCGCGGCCGAGGTGTTGCGACGCCAGAGCGATGCGTCGTGGCCGAGTGAACCGCAGTACATCGACGCCGAGGGCGAGCTGGTCCTGGAGTCGATCGGGTTTCGCATTCCGCTGCGCGCGGCGTATCGCACGAGTGGCGTCAGGGCATGATGCGAGCGTCGCAATGCTTCATCGTGCACGGGCGCAGTCGCCAGTTGGGTCTGGCCGGCGTGCAGCCGACCGTCGTTGCCCGCGGGTCGCCGGGATCATGACCAGGAGTCTCCACGTTGCGTTGATACTGGGCGCGGCCCTGCTCTCGCTTGCCGCGTGCCAGCCGGCCGAGCAGGCGGGCACAACGGTCCCATCCGCCGGGCAAGCGCAGGCAACGCCGGCGCTGTCGACCGCGGATGCGAGCTTCATCAACACGGCGGGCACGCTGGGACTTGAGGCGGTCAGGTTCGCTCAGCTCGCAGCGACGAACGCAACCGATCCGGTGCGCCGCTTCGCTACGAAGATGATTGCCGATCACACCATGGTCAATCAGCAGCTCGCTGCCCTGGCCCAAAGCGAGGGGATGACGCCGCCGTCCGACATGGATGCACGCCACGAAACGCTGTATCGGCAGCTCCAGTCCCTGAACGGGCCGGCTTTCGACCGTGCCTATACGGACGGTCAGATGCAGGACGTGACCATGGTGATAGAGGCCTTCCAGACCGCAGCCGACAGCGGGGCGAATCCGCAGATGCGAAGCTTCGCTCAGCGGTACCTACCGATGATGCAGCAGCATCTGCAAATGGCGCTCACGATATAGCCGCCCCCGGCCTATAAGCCGGGCACCACGCGGCAGCCTGCCTCGCCGGAGGCGGGGCAGGCCATGGGCTTGACCCGGGGCCATCGATTCTGCCGCGGTGCCGCGAGCGGCGACGCGCCGCGAACGCAGCGACAGTCCCAATCATGCTTAAATTCCTAAGTCCGTTGACAATATTCCTCAACCTTGGGTATAATCCGGCACTGACTCTGCAACCAGACCGGCCCCCCCCCGCCATGACCCCCCAACCCTCCGCCGCCGCGCACCACACCCTCGATCGGGCCACCATCGACGAGACCCTCGCCACGATTTTCGCCGCCCAGCGGGTCGACCCCGACCGCACCCCGGCGCAGCATCAGTCACAGCGCGAGGCCGCCGCGGCGTTCATCGCTGCCCTCCAGCCGCGTGACCCGGTCGAGGCCGCCTATGCCGGTCGCGCGGTCGCCGCGCATTACGGTTCCATGGAATGCTTCCGCCGCGCCATGCTGCCCGACGTGCCGGTCGACGCGGGCATCCGCTGGCTCGGCAAGGCCGTGGCGCTGTCGCGCATGATGATGGATGATGCGCACGCTGCATCAGTGCCAAGCGGCGGCGCCGGTCGCGCAACCCCAGCCGCAGGTGGCGGCTCAGCCGGTGGTCCAGCCAGCCGTGTCCCCGCCTTCGGCCACGGCCGAGGCGGCCCGACGCGCCGCTGCCATCCCAGCGCAGCCGGCCGGCACAGAAGCAAGCGCTCAGGGCCTTGGCACGAAGGACCCCATGCCCAGTGAGAGCCGGTCGCCCGCGCCGGCCGCTGTCCCCGTCACGGCCCGGCCCGCCCCCGCCGCACCCTCCCCGTCCGCCCTACCGCCCCGCCCGGGCGTGCGTGCCGACCTGCTCGCGTCCACCAGCCAGGCCAGCGGCGTGCTCGCCGCGGCGGGCGGCGTAGGCAAGACCCCATGCCCAGTGAGAACCCGCGCCCGCTCCGTAACGGCAATCCGCGCGGCGATCCGCATGCCTCCCCGCGGGGAGCCTGCCCGCGGTAGGCCTTGCCCCCGGGCGCTTGTCCCGGGGGTTGACCCGCGGGGCGCGCATACAAGAGCCGGCGACCCGTGCCGTCAGCCGGCCATGCCGAATGGGCGTTGCCCCCCGGGTCAACCCCCGGGACAAGCGCCCGGGGGCAAGGCCTACCGGGGGCAGGCTCAGCATGGCGGGCGCAGCACCGGACCACGGACCGAGGCAGGCCGCGCTATCCTGGCCGCCGCCCGCACCAAACACGGAAATTACAGCGCCGAGGCCCGCGCTTTCCTCTCCGCGATCGGTGCCCTGCTGCGGAGCGCGTCGAACGAGCCCGCCCGCAGCCGGGTCACGCCGCCCGCTCGGGAATGAGCGCGCAGCGGGAAACGGGAAACGGCGATGGGACTTGCAGATGCCTGGCGATGCACGCGGGCAATACGCCACGGTTGGCTCAAGGCGCGCGAGGCAATGTGCCCGCTGAACGCGCGGGCCGAGGGGTCACGAGTCCGCGAGATGGCGGCCAACCGCGATTTCGACCCAGTTTGGCGACACGCCGGCTGCAATCAGTCCCCATGTTACCCTCAGTGTACGAACGCAACGGAGGATATCCGATGTTGACGATCAAGAGATTTGGTGCCCTGGCGGCGGTGGTGGGCCTGGTGGCCCTCGGTGTCACCGCGATGCCGGGCAAGGCTGAGGCTTGGTGGCGCGGCGGCTGGTGCTGCGGTGTGGGCATTTATTTGCCGCCGGTGGTGATCGCGCCGCCGGGATATTACGCGACGCCGCCGGTGTATTACCCGCCGCCGCCCGTGGCTTATGCGCCGCCGCCGCCGCCGCCGCCCGGCTATTACGCGCCGCAGCAGCAGGGCCAGTGGTTGCCGGGCCACTATGAGGGTGGCTACTGGGTGCCTGGCCACTGGGGCTAGACTCCGGCCCACTTCTGTTGGGTCGGCCGAGGGAAGGCCACTTGCGTTGCTCGTGGCCTTTCGTCTGTCCGCGCGGCCCCCGGGCTGATGTGCTGGATCGCATGTCGCGGAGAGCGAGGCGCCACGTGCGGCGGCTGTCGGTCGATCCGCCGGTCGCCACTTCGGCCGGACGCGTTATTCCCCCTCCCCGGCCGCCGACCATTCCGCCACCCGCGCCAGTTGCGCATAGTCGGCGAAACGCGGCGCGCGGCCGGGATGCGGATGCGACAGGTAGGGCCGGGCCGGATCGTCGAACGCGTCGATCAGCCGGGCCAGGGAAGCGGCGGCCTCGGTCACGGCCGTCGCGATCGCCGCCGCGTTGCCCTTGAACAGCGACAGGCTCGATCCGGGATCGAACCCGCCGGACAGGTGCCAGTAGATCAGCTCCGCCACGGGCGCGATCAGGTCGGCACCGAATGCACCGGCCTCCGCCATCGCGGCTTCCAGCAGCAGTTGCGGTGCAAGACCGGCGTCCACGTCGGACTGGGTGGGGAGCGTGCCGGTCTTGTAGTCCAGGATGGCCAGGGCCGAGATCGCCATGCCCGAAGGCGCCAGGCCCGCGATTGCCAATCCCGGGGTGGCCAGGCTGGAGGTGGCCACGCTGGAGATGGTCACGCTGGAGATGGTCACGCTGGAGGCGGCCAGGCCGGGGCCGGGGCGCTTCTCGATGCGGTCCGCGCGGCCTATCAGCTCGAACGAGCCGCCGGGGCGCGCCAGCGTCCAGCCACCACGCGCCTCCGACACGATCGCCGTGGGCTGCGCCACCGCGCGACGCGACGCCTCGATCTCGGCGACCCAATCGGCGATGCGATCGAGGCGCGGCGTCCACCAGGCGCGCAGGGCTTCGCGCGGCGCGGTACGGGCGAGTGCGACGGCCAGCGCCTCGCGCAGCCGCGCCGCTGCATTGGGCGGCCACGCGGTGCCGTGCTCGCGCAGGAAGCGGTGCAGCCCGGCGTGCACCAACACGCCGTAGTCCGCCGCGTCGGTCTCCTGGTCCAGCGGGTCGAGCGGTTTGAGGCGCAGGACGTGGCGCGCATGGATGGCGTAGGGATCGCGCAGCCAGGTCTCGATCTCGGTCACGCTCAGTTTGCGCGGGCGCAGCGCGGCAGCGGGGCGCGGTTCGGGCGGCTTGACCGGGTGCGCGCCGTCCCTCGGCTGATCGAGCTGGCGCGCCCAGTCGGCGGCGGGGTGCTGCGGCAGCGAAACACCCCGGCCTTTCAGGAACACCTCCAGCCGGGTCAGCCAGCGCGCGGGCACCGCGGGAGCGCCATCACGCCGGCGCGGGCAGGACAGCACGACGGTCGGCGCGGCGCAGGCGGCCTGGGTGAAGTCGTGCGCCGACTGGCCCACAGCCTCCTCCGGCGAGGGCAGCCCGATCTCCTTGCGCATCGGGCGCGACAGCCACGGGCCAGGCTCGACCAGCGGCGGCCAGACGCCCTCCACCAGCCCGCCCAGCACGATCATCTCGGCCGATTGCAGCCGCGCCTCCAACAGGCCCCAGATGAACACGCGCGGATGCTCGGCACCGGCGCCGCCGCGCAGCGCCCGGCGGGTGCGGACCACGGCGCCCTCCAGCACCGCGTCGAGCAGGCCGGGCAGCACGCCGCGCGGCTGATCGGGCAGTACCGGCAGCGCTGCCTGCAGGGCGGCCAGGGCGGTCGCCAGCGCGTCGCCTTCCTCGCCGGCCCACAGCCGGGACGGGCCTGCGATGTCGTCGGTGGCGGCGAGGCTCTCGGCCGCCGCGATCAACCCGGCCAGCATCTCGGCCGGCGCCGCCTCGACCGCGGCGGCGCTGCGCAACGCCGGCTCCAGGCAGGTCTCCAGCCGGGCCAGCAGGGCCGCGGCGGCGCGGAAGTCGGGCCAGTGGGCGGCCACACCAATGCGTGCCCCGTCCTCGCACGCCCCATCCTCGCGCCCCCCATCCTCGTGCGTCTGGTCCACACGTTGCCGAAGTCCGCTCAGCCCCGGACCGGGGCGCGGGCCGCGCAGGCAGGCCAGCTCGAGCGCGCGGGCCCCGGCGCGGCAGGCTGGCAGCGACACGCCGGCGCCGGCCAGCGGATGCTTCAGCACCGCCAGCAGCGGCACCGGAGCGAGCTGTTCCGCCAAGGCCACCGCGAGAAGGCGAAGGAAGACCGCGGGCGGCGTGGCGGCAAGCTGTTCTCCGGCGCTGTCATCGGCAATCACGCCGTAGCGGGCCAGCTCCGTCGCCACCCGTCCGGCCAAGTCGCGGTCCGGCGTCACCAGCGCGGCGCGCGCGCCGTTGGTTTCCAGTGCCTGACGCAGCACCAGGGCGATGGCGGCGGCTTCCTCCTGCTGATCGGCCGGGTCCAGGCGGAGCAGCCCGTCGATCGCGACCGGTCCGTCGCCGGTCCAGTCGGCCAGCGCCTGACCCGGCAGCAGCGCGCGGCCGAGCGTGGCGGCGCGGGCGGTTGGCACCATGGTGTGTGGTCGCACGGGGTCGGCGGGCGGACTGTGGGCAGCAGGCGACGGGCGTGGACGTGCGGGACTCTCCCCCTCCCCTTGAGGGAGGGGGATGGGGGGAGGGGTTGGGGGGAGGGTCGCGCTGAGGCCTCTTACCGCTAGACCCCTCCCCCCACCCCCCTCCCTCAAGGGGAAGGGGAGAGCGTTCCAAGGCCGCACATCGCCACGAGTCGCGCCGAGTCCGTTCAGCAGACGCCGCAACCCCGCCTGCGGATGCGAATCGGACACGGACTCCCAGGCTTGGTCGTCCATGCCGGTGTCCAATCCGGGCAGCACCACGGCGCCGGTCGGCAATCCCGCAATCACGCGGGCCAGCCGCGCCACGGCGGGAATGCCGCCGGTGGTCCCGGCCAGCAGCACGCGATCGCTGGGTGGGACGGCACGCCACGCCTCGGCCTGCGCATCGAGCAGCGCGACCTGGCGCGCGGCCGGGTTCATCAGGCCCTGCTCGGCGAGCCAGGCGGGCCAGGCGCTTGTGACGATCTCCAAGAACTTCAGCGTCTCCGCCCAGTGCGCGGCGAAGCGATCGTCCGCGGCGTCGGGCAGGCGCGCGGCCAGATCGATGCCGGTGCGTTCGGCCTCGTCCATCAGCGCGGCCAGCTCGGCGGCCAGCGGCCAGGCGCGGTCGGCGGTGCGCGGCGCCCCGTCGCGGCCACCCAACGCCAGGATCAGCCGGGTCAGCACCGCCAGACGCTGCGCCGGCTCCACGGCTTGCGGCAGATCCAGCGCGCCGGTCAGGGCCAGCGGCGCCTCGTCCAGCGCACCGAGCGCCATGATGCGCGGCAGCAGCAGCGCCCGGCCGCCGGAGACGCGCAGGAACGCCTCGGCCAGCGAGCGCGCGGCACGGCGGGTGGGCAGCAGGATCAGGCCGTCGGCGACCGCGAGCGGATTGGCGGCCTGCTCCAGCCAGTCCGCCGCCACGGCGTCCAGGAACGGCACGTGCGGCGGGACGGTGAACAGGTTCATTGTCATGAGCGGGGCGGTCAGCCGGCCTGGCGCAAGTGCAGGACCGATTCGGCGTCTGACAGATCGGCCGGGGTGGACAGATGGAACCATAGCCCGTCATGCACCACTGCGCGGGCGCGATCGGCCGCGATGGCGCGGTCCCAGAGCAGGTTCATGCTGAACGGGCCGTCCGGCGCGTCGGCAAACAGCGCGGGCGAGACAATTTGAACGCCGGCGTAGAGATAGGGGACGACCTCGCGTTCGGCGCGGCGGCGCAGCGCGCCCCATTTGTCCAACATGAAGTCGCCGAAGCCGACATCGGCGTGGACGAGGGCCGTGCGGTAGACCAGCAGCGCCGCGTCCAGCCGGTCGGGATCGAACGCCTCCGCCAGCCGCCGCAGCGCCGGGTGCGGCCCGTTCAGCCAGAAGGCGTCGCCGTTGACCACGTAGAACGGCGCGTCACCCAGATCGGGCAGCGCGGCGCGGACGCCACCGCCGGTGTCCAGCAGCGAGGCTTCGCGCCGCAGGATGATGCGCGGCTCGGTTCGGGGGGCGAGGTGCGCCGCCAGCCGGTCGGCCTGCCAGAAGGCGTTGACCACCGCCGTGTGCACGCCGGCGGCGGCCAGGTGGTCGAGCGCTTGGTCGATCAGGGGCCGACCGCCGAGCGGCAGCAACGGCTTTGCGGTGGCATCGGTGAGCGGGCGCATGCGCGTGCCGAGGCCGGCGGCGAGCAGCATGGCGGTCGTGGGGTGCGTGCTCATGCGTGACGGCTCATGCGGGGAGGTCCGGCGGGTTGGCGCGGCGTGCGGGCGGAATCCAGCGGTCCATGGCGGCGGCGAGCGGGGCCGCAGCCGGGTGGCGCAGGGCGTCGTGCAGCAGCGTCCAGGTGTGCGCACCGTATGCCAGATAGGCGGGGCGGTTGTCGCGTCGTGCGAGGCGGACCCACTGGCCGACGACGCGCAGGTGGCGCTGTGCCGCGCAGGCGGCGTAGGCAGTGCGGAAGGCGTCGGCGTCGAGCTCCGGGCGCGCGGCGAGGTAGCGAGTGACGCCGCGCTCGACGATCGGGGCGGGGATCACGCGACGGGCGTCCTGCAGCAGGGAGACCAGGTCGTAGGCGGGGTGGCCGATCGAGGCGCCCTGGAAGTCGATCACGCCGACTCGGCGGACGTCGGCGCGGTCGGGCAGCCAGAGCAGGTTGCCGGCGAAGTAGTCGCGATGGGCAAAACCGCGTGGGCCGGTGGCGACCGGGGCGAGGAGGTCGGTGAGGGCGGTGGTGAAGTCGGCGCGGGTTGCGTCGGGGGCTTGGGCGCCGAACATGGCGGGCCACCACCAGTCGAGCAGGGTTGCCAGTGCGGTATCGCGCATGGCGGCGGCGTCCCACGCCGGCAGGTCGGGCGGTGGCACGGCACGATGCATCAGCACGAGGACGTCGATGGCGGCGTCGAAGAGGGATGCGATTGGCCAGTCGCCGCACACTTCTCCCTCCCCCATCACCACGGGATAGAGCGAGTCCCCCAGGTCCTCCTCCAGCACCAGACCCGCCGCAATATCCGCGGCGAATATCTCCGGCGCCGAGATCCCAATCTCCGCGAAATGTGCGGCGATCCGCACGAACCAGCCGACATCCTCGGGCGGTGGGGCGTCCATCAGAACCGCCGGCCGCTTCCCGCCTGTCAGCCGCAGATAGCGCCGGATGCTCGCGTCCTGCGCCAACGGCGCCGCGCGGACACCCGCGTAACCATGCCGCGCCAGAAAGCCGGCGATCTCCGCGTCGCGGCTCATGCCAGCCGGCCGATCCGGTTGGGCCAGCCGACCAGCGTCGCACGCCGTGCCTCGCCAACCCCCAAGGTCAGGGTGATCGTCAGTGCATCCTCCGGCGCCTCCGAGCCGAGCCGGTCCGGCCACTCCACCAGCACGATGTCGCCACGCGCCTCGTCCCAGCCCAACTCCGCCAGCCCGCCCCGCCCGTCCAACCGCCAGAGATCGAAGTGATGCACCACGCCGATGCCGGTGTCGTAGCTCTGCACCAGCGTAAAGCTAGGGCTCGGCACCTCCAGCCGGCGGTCGCCCGTCGCGGCGCGCAGGAACGCGCGGGCGAACGCGGTCTTCCCAGCACCCAGCGGGCCGGCAAGCAGGATTGCGTCGCCTGGCCGCGCCAGCGCCGCGACGCGCGCCGCCAGTTGCTCGGTCGCCGCCAAGTCGGGCAGGGATATCTCGATCGCGTTCACCGGGCGGAGACTGCCAGCTTGCCGGAGTCCCCGACAACGGGCTTGATCCCGCCCCGCCCGGCCGCTACGCGCCACCCCATGGCAGAGACGATCGAGACCGATGTGGCGATCATCGGCGCCGGCCCGGTGGGCCTGTTCGCGGTGTTCGAGCTCGGTATGCTGCAGCTTACCAGCGTGCTGATCGACGCGCTGCTCGAGGTCGGCGGCCAGTGCGCCGCGCTGTATCCGGAGAAGCCGATCTACGACATCCCCGCCCACCCGGCGATCGAGGCGTCCGAGCTGGTGGCACGGCTCGAGCGGCAGATCGCGCCGTTCCGCGCACCGCGTCTACTGGGCCGCCGCGTCACCGGGCTGACCGGCGTGGCGGGGGATTTCGAGCTGACCACCGACGCCGGCGACACGATCCGCGCCAAGGCGGTGATCGTGGCGGCCGGGGTCGGCGCGTTCGGACCCAACCGTCCGCCGCTCGATGGACTGCCCGCCTACGAGGCGAGCGGCGCGGTGCAGTACTACGTCCGCCGGCGCGAGGCGTTGCGCGGGCAACGCGTGGTGATCGCCGGCGGCGGCGATTCGGCGGTGGATTGGGCGCTGGCATTGAAGGACATCGCCCGCGTCGCCGTGGTGCATCGACGGGCAAAATTCCGCGCCGCACCGGAGAGCGCCGCGCAGCTCGACGCCGCGGCGGCGCGCGGCGAGATCGAGATGATCATTCCGTATCAATTGCATGCCCTGCACGGCGAGGCCGGGCGGTTGGACGCGGTCGAGGTCGCCACCTTGCAGGGCGAGACGCGCCGACTGCCGGCCGATGTGCTGTTGCCGTTCTTCGGCCTGTCGATGGACCTGGGTCCGATCGCCGGCTGGGGCCTGGCACTGGAGCGGCACCACGTGGTGATCGATCCGGCAACGTGCCAAACCAGCCTGCCCGGCGTGTTCGCGATCGGCGACGTCGTGACCTATGCCGGCAAGCTGAAGCTGATCCTGCAGGGCTTCAGCGAGGCCGCGATGGCGGCGCAGGCCATCTTCGGCGTGGTGCATCCCGGCCAGGCGCTGCACTTCGAGTATTCGACGACGAAGGGCGTGCCGGGACTGTAGGGCGGAACAGCGCCGCGCATTCCGCCAGCGTTGCCGCATGCCGCTTCAACGCGCGCGTACGCTCACCGTTGGCCGAGGTCAAACCGTCGCCACCGGCGTCGCCGGCGAGCCCACCGCGCCCGGCAACCGCAGCGGCGGGCCGGTGAACAGGAACCGGCTGCGGTTGTTGGCGCGCAGCCAGTCGGCGAGCGCCGTCAGGTAGAACATCTCGCCGAGATAGCAACCCAGCTTGAACAGACAGTGCGCATGCAGCGGCAGCGTGGCGCAGTAGTCGTCGGCGCAGGGGCGTGCGGGGGTCGCCTCGACTGCGAAATTATCCGAAATCAACGCCACCGCACCGCTGTCGGTGACCCATTGCAGCAGCTTTGGATCACGCCCATCGAGCGCGGCGGCGCTGTCGAACAGCTTCTTGCGGTCCGGCTGCTTGTTCATCTCCAGCAGCATTTCGGCGAAGCCAGTGCGGAACAGCACGAAGTCGCCCGGCTCGACGCTGACGCCGTCCTGGTGCATCAGCGCCATCAGGTCGGCATGGCTGACGATGTGTCCGGTGCGGCCGAAATGCGCCTCGAGGTCGATCATGACGCCACGGCCCTGCATGCAGACTTCCGCCATGTTCTGCACGCCGAGATGGCGCGCGCCCTGTGGCTGGTCGCACGGCGTCATGTTGCCGTCCGCGTCGTAGTAGGCCGGGCCGATGATGTCGCGGCCGGCTCGATAGCCGTTGTAGAACACGTCTTCGGGTTTGCCGTCGCCGTCGGCGTCGAACATCTGCCCGACATGGGCGAGGCTGTCCCACTGCGTGGAGTATTGCAGCGTGAGGACCACCTGATCGTCGCACACGATGTCGGTCGCGGTGGGATCGTCGCAGCGCAGCGGGTAGTTCATGTTCGGCTTGTCGCCACGCATGGTTGGCTTCAGCACCGGCGGGTGGCGGCGCGGCGACAGGATGGCGCCGCCGGGATAGTCGAGCGGCAGGGACAGGCAGAATGTCTTGCCGAGTTTCACCTCCGCAATGCCCTGCAGGACTTTGTCGGGGGTCAGCAGGTTGAGCCGGCCGCGTTCATCGTCGGGGCCATAATCGCCCCAGGTCGAGCCTTCGGGCCGGCGGGTCCAGCGCGGGTTGTCGGGCATTGAGGGTTTCCTCCGCATGGTAGGGAGAAACCTGCGGCGGGCACGAGCTTCTGTCGAGAGACCGCGCGTGACACGCGGCGGCCAGAGATGCGGATGATGGTTCGACGATCTTACCTGTTGGCTGGCACGGCGATATGGGCGTCACAGGCCCATCAGTTCTGGCTTCACCGGGAGAACGAAGGCGGCTAATATGACAACCCCGGCTTCCCACCGTCGTGTTTCGGACACCTGCGAACCCAAATGTCCGAGCCATTCGCCCCATACTCATGCCCGCACACCTTGCACCGAAGGACATAGATGGATTGCCCATGGTCGGTGCCCGGCAGGCCAGTCGGTCTTACGACCTCCTGCTGGTTCCGGCTTACAAACCCAACTGCTGTAGTACCACGCGCTCGGCGGGGGATATTCTGGCCGATAGCCGCAGGGGTCTTCCGACCCGGAGGCGGCATATCTGTCGATATTTTCGCTGCAGGAAGCTCCGGCCAAAGGTAGCTCGCCCGACCGGCGGGAAACAGCAATGATGAATCATCCGGCACGAGGTCATCCCACCCCTTCGCCATCCCTTCCCGCGTCGCCCAAGCCGACGACACCGCATCCAATTGGTGACCACCACGGGCGCGCGTCATATCGAGTCTAGTGGCCTGAGTCGTTCATAACGTTGGGTATAGCCTCTTCAGTTTAATGCGGGCGTCGGTGGTGGTGAACTGCCAATCGGCTTTGGCGTGGTTCTTGTTGCGATCGTCCTCCCAGGCGGCGACTTCCTCGATCAGGGTCTGCTTGTCGGGGTTACGCCGATCGAGGCACTGCGACGACACGACGCCAAGTTCGGACTCGGCCATGTCCAGCCAGCTTCCGTGCT
>PLXO01000346.1 GCA_003151425.1 Acetobacteraceae bacterium | reverse complement strand
CTCAAACCGGGGTCGAGCAGATACGGAGCCAGTTGTGCTTTACCAACCCCGCGAATTACCGCAACCTGCGATGAATTCGGGTAGTGGGTCAGTTTGAATGGGTGAAAAGGGTCGGCGGTTCGGCCCGAGCGACCCGGCTACCGCCGCTTTGGGTGGATTCCGGACATTGGGCCAAGCGTTGTCTCCAGCCAAATCACCGCAGATCGCCGGCTGCTTCTGCTGCGAAATTCAAGACATCTGTGTCAAATTCAACCCATTGAACCAACTGCGCTTTTGCGATGCAGATTTCTGATGCAGAATGCAGGCATGAAAGTAGCAGACGGCCGGGACCGTGGTGCCAGCCGATGTCTGCGCATGCGTGCGGTCATTTGACCAAATGAAGCGCAATGGAGCATCCGAGCTGGAGCAACGTGAACCCCACACAATGATCCAAGGGGCCGAAGCCCAGTCCACGCGCTCGTTTCTTAAAGAAAAAGGCCACAATAAGCAACGCGAGAGCCGTAAGGCGGCACGCCATTCCCAGAAGCGAAAGGAATAGAACAGGCGCATTTTTGTCGATCAGGAGGGTTGGTGCGCAGCACAGGACAAGCAAAGCGACTTGGCCGGCGAACTTCCGGAGATGGAACCTCGAGTGAAAGTCCAGGCGCCACGACATGAATCAAGCTCACTGAGACTACCGACTCCCGTCACTGGCATGCCATTCCTTGGCATCTGAGCGCATGCGACTGATGGATGGCCGGCGTTCGACGGCAAGGCACGACACATTAATTCGTTGCCGTGGAATGGGCCGGAGATCGTGTGCCCAAAAGCGCTTGGCGAGAGCTGTTCCGCCACTCCGAGCGCCACTCCGGCCGGTGCGCCGCTCAGTTCACCGCGAGTGGGCGGCGCGCTGGTCCACGATGTAGGCATCGACGTCGAACATCGATCCCGATGCCTGGCGCGCCGCCAGTAGCGCCTTCCGCAGCGTTGATCGAGCGACCGGCCGACCTCCGTTGATCGCGGCGAGAGTTTTCTCGTGGACGCGGATCGGAGTCGATATCCCCGACATCCCGATCCGAGGGGCGTCCGTTACCTCGTTCCAGCGCGGGCAGATGAAGAACGCCCGATCTTTCTTCTTCGCCATTTTTGCTGGCTCCAGACCAATGATTGCCGCCGCGCCGAGCGCCGCCCTCAAGGCGGCGACCGGCGCCAGCGACGGGCTTGTTACTTCACGTCGGCAAGGAAGCTCGGGGTCGGGAGCTCGCCGATGACCGCCTGTTTGGACGCCTTCGCCGCGGCACCCGGTCCTCCGGCGGCGGCGCCTTGGACGGCAGGCAACTGGCGCGTGACCTGAGCCGTGTACTCACCCCGTACCATCGTGCTCACGCGGGTGGTCGCAGTGAAGCCCTCGATCTGCGTCCCCGTGGCGACTGGTTTCGTCACCGTCCAGGTCAGGTTTGGCGTATTCGGGACGTCCAACGGCAATACCATCGGGTATCCATTCAATGTGGGGGTCCGGCCGAACTCCTCGGACGAAAACTCCCAGCCCGCCGGCGACTTCACGGACCCATCAACCAGGCCGTAGAAATTGTAGACGGTCACGAAATCAGCGGTTGCTTTCGACTCACCTGGCGTCAAGGTCTCGCCCTGATCCGTCTTAATGGCGAAGTGGTAGGTCATGGACCCATCGGTGTTCTTGTCGGCTTGCGTCACAACGATTTGCAGCGCGAGCGCCGGGGCGGCGGTGAGCGTCAACCCGGAGGTCAGCAACAGCGCAGCCGCAAAAGTTTTCAGCACGTGAGCTCTCCAAATGTGGAACGGCACAGTGAGCAAAGGCACCCTGAACGCGTAAAAATGCCATATGAGTCCGAGGGGGAATTCGCCGATTTCCGGGCATTGTCAGCCCCTCGTGTTCACTGCGTGGCAGCGATACAGCGATTTGGCCGGACTGGAGATCGGCGCAGGGTCCAAGTGCCGATCGGCGGCGCAAGTGATTGAAATAGTTAGTGCGCAGGCGGTCAGTTCACCGTGCTGATTCACAGGTTAGTCATGCTGACCCCTGCAAAGAGCCGAACAGCGCCGCCCCGGCCCCTCGCCGAGCTTTATTCTTGATAACAGATTTTGCCAGGAATGCCCGCTTTGGGTCGAATCCGGCTGTTTAGGCCAAGCGATCCGGCTGCCGCTGCTTTGTGTCGGCTGGTGACGTTCAAACTGACCCAGTACCTGGCCGCCGGTTGCCTCGCATCACCGGCACGACGGTGAAAGTTATCTGGCATTTGCCAGTATGTTAGTATATATGTCTATCTCAGACATGCAATTTCAGCAGGAGACGCCCAGTATGACACTCCCGACCAACGGCATCACCGCCGAGGTCATCCGCGAGATGATGCCGCCCTACCAGCTCAGCCCCGACCTGCTGGCGGCCACGTTCGCCGCGGTGCCCGCCCCGCCGCCCAACGCCACCCAGCCCTGGCGGCTGGAGCGCGCCACGCGGCTGGTGCAGGAGATCGCCGGGTTGATGCCCGCCGACGCGCCACAGGCGCGGATCGCGGCCGAGATCGTCATCCTGCGGGAGGCGTCGGACGACACGCTCGCCGGGGCGAACGCGTCGGGGCTGACGGTGGACCAGGTCTGCCGGCTGCGGCGGACCGCGGTCGCTCTGACGGCCTCGTCGACGGGGCTGGAGCGCCTGCTGGCGCGGCACCAGCAGAAGCCAGTGCCGTTCTTCGGCACCGTGCTGGTGGATGGGATCGATGTTGGGGCGCTCGCCGCAGGGTGGGGCGGCCCGGGGCCGCGACGGGATGACGCGGGGGCGTCGGACCGTGGCGGTGGGGGTGGGTCGGCGGATGGGCCGGAGCCGGTGGGGATGGCCGGATCAAGTCCGGCCATGACGGTAAAAGCGAGTCCGGCCATGACGGTAAAATCAGGTCCGGCGATGACGATGGAATTAAGTCCGGACGCTGAGGAGGCGTCGGATGGCGGCGATGGTGGGTCGACGGATGGGCCGGTGTCGGTGGGGATGGCCGGAACAGATCCGGCCATGACGAGGGGGCGGGGGCGGGGGCCGGCGTCAGCCACGGCCCCGGCCACGGACAGACAGGGACCGCCGCGTCCTTGGCAAGACGTCGAGGCGACCTCCGGGGTGGTGACGCGGCTGAACCAGGGGCTTGGCTGGACGCTCGATGTCGTGCGCCCGCGCACCGGCGGCGACGTCGCCGGCGGAGAGGTGGCCGGTGGCGACGCGGCGGTTGGCGCAGCGCCGGAACCGGTCGCGTGATGGTGTGCGAGGGCACCCGAGCCCCCATCGTGGCGGGCGCCGGGGCGCACTCCGGTGGTGGCGCCGGCGCGCTGGGGAGCGGCAAGCCTCGGGGCAACCCCAACCTGGCACCGCGGTGTGGGGCGAAGACGCGGGCGGGCATCGCCTGCCGGGCGCCGGCGATGGCGAATGGGCGGTGCCGGATCCATGGCGGGAAGAGTACCAAGCCGCGGACGCCGAAGGGGCTCGCCAGTCTGGCCGCCGCCCACACGACCGGCGGAACGTACTCGGCGGCCAATTGGGCAAAGCAGCGGTACATCCGGACGCTGGGCCTCCGCACTCGGCTGTTGACTGCTGCCGCGCGGCTGCAGGCGTATCTGCCGCCCGACGTGGCGGCGCGGTTGGCGACGGTGCCGGCGGAATTGTGGGCGCCGATGCACTACTCGCAGACCCCGAATCCGGAAATCACGACAAAGACCCTATGGACCGGGGGACGGGACGCGCGGGGGCGGTTCACGGCGAGGCCGCAGCCGGCGCTACGGGGGCGGCCGGCGGAGTTGGAGGCTGCGCGGGCGGAGCGGGCGGCCCTGGCGCCGTGGCGGGCCGCGATTGCCGGGGCGAGGCTGGTCAAGCGAGCGGCGCTGGCGGCGCGCCGGGCGGCTCGAATCGCAAAATGCCGACAAAGACCCTACGGAGCGTCGGCCGGTGCCGGAACCGACTCGGCGAATCGGACGGAGGCGGTCGCCGCCGTTGACGCTGGGCTGGCGCCGGCCGGGCGTGGTGCGGCGGCGGGCGGGGAACCTGGAATCGACGCCATCGTGCAAAGACCGTTTGACGCCTCGACCGGCGCAGGGATGTCGGCGGCAGGGAATGCGCCGAAGCTACCGGGTGGCTCGACTTGTGGCGCGGTGCCGCAACGGATAGCCGGGTCAACCCCCGGGACAAGCGCCCCACCGGGTCAAGATGCCCGGTGGCAGGCTCTAGTGGGGCAAGGCCTACCGGCCATGACGGCATGTGCGCTGGCGGTGACGGAAGGCGCGCCGGCCGCGACGGAATGCACGCCGGCCATAGCGAAAATCGAGAATAACGACAAAGACCCTATGGACCGTCGAACGGTGCAGTGGCCGTGGGGCGGGCTGAAGGGGCGGCTGTGCGGCACCACCACCCTCAGCGGTCAGCCGCGCGGTGTCGTCGCCCAGGCCGGCACCTGGCAGGCGGTCCTCGAGGCGTCCAATGCGGAGCAGGCGAGGAAGGTGTGGACGCTGCACGCTTTTCGGCCGCTGGCATGAAGCTGCTCGGCCGAACAGCAATTCTCATTTTGGCCCATCTGGTTGCCACATCGTCATGACCGTCCCCGGACTGGTTCCGGGGATCAGTTCCGGCCATCCATCGCGGCACCGTGCTGCGGGGATGGCCGGAAC
>PLXO01000043.1 GCA_003151425.1 Acetobacteraceae bacterium | reverse complement strand
GTTCCGGCCATCCCCGCAGCACGGTGCCGCGATGGATGGCCGGAACTGATCCCCGGAACCAGTCCGGGGACGGTCATGACGATGTGGCAACCAGATGGGCCAAAATGAGAATTGCTGCTGGATGAAACCGGCAATGGCGCGCTGTGGCTCGCTCAGCCTGTGGTGGTCCTTGCCGTCTTTCTCGGCCGGCCGCCTTTCCGACCGTTGGGCTTGGGTTTCTCAAGGCAGGACTGCGAGCCGGCCGGGGGCGCTTGACCCAGGGGGTCTTCTGCACCCTCGGAGATGGCGCTTCGCGCGGCGCGTGTGCGACACCACAGCGAAATGGCGACGCTGTGCGTCGCTCTGGTCTGGTTGCGGCCAACGGCGGCGCCGTGGGCGCTCGGTGAAGCTCCGAGACCGACAGTTGCCCCCCCTCCTGCCGCATCACCCCCACATCGGTGAATGTTGGCACATCGCTGAATGTTAGCTACTCCATATGTTAATATATATGTCTACCTAACGCAAGCACTTCAACCCGGAGACCGCCAGCATGAGCCTCACCACCAACGGAATCACCGCCGAGGTGATCCGCGAGATGATGCCGCCCTACCAGCTCAGCGCCGACCTGCTGCAGGCGGCGTTCGCCGCGGTGCCGGCACCGCCGCCCGACGCCACAAGCGCCTGGCGGCAGGAACGCGCCGCGTGGCTGGTGCAGGAGATTGCCGGCTTGATGCCCGCGGACGCGCCACAGGCGAGGATCGCGGCCGAGATCGTCATCCTGCGCGAGGCGACCGACGACACGCTCGCCTGGGCGAACGCGTCGGGGCTCACGGTGGAGCAGGCCTGCCGGCTGCGGCGGACCGCGGTCGCTCTGACGGGCTCGGCGACGGGGCTGGAGCGCATGCTGGCGCGGCACCAGCAGAAGCCGGTGCCGTTCTTCGGCACCGTGCTGGTGGATGGGGTCGATGTCGCGGCGCTCGCCGAGGGGTGGGGGAAGGCGGTCTCGCGGCGGGGCGACGCGGGGGCGTCGGATGGGGGTGGTCGTGCGCCCACGGAGGGGTCGGTGCCGGTGGGGATGGCCGGGACAACCCCCGGGACAAGCGCCCCACCGGGTCAACCCCCGGGACAAGCGCCTACGGCGGTGCCACAAGTGCGAATCGATTTTTGCGAGTCTGGGTCGCGCGGTTTATCGGGGGTCGAGTCAGGAACTGCAATCGCCTGGGTTGCCCAGCCGCGACAGTCGTGCTGCGGAACGGAAAGTGCTCGGTGCTGCCCCCATCTGGACCTATTGAGGATTGGCGATCCCGACGACGTCTTTCCGGAAGCGGGAAAACGACCCTCATTCGCAACGGAAATATCCAGGTCTGCCGGGGAATTTACCGTAAACCATTGGCACGAAAGCCAAGATTCATTCCGCACTTCTGGGACTCCCATAGGTCAAGCGCCCGGGGGCAAGGCCTACCGGTGGCAGGCTCTAGAGGGGCAAGGTCTACCGGCCGTGACGATGGGGGCAAGTCCCGCCGTGACGATGGGTCCGGCCGTGACGATGGGTCCGGCCGTGACGAGACAACCAGGTCTGGCCATGACGATCGAATCAGGTCCGACCCCGGCGGCGGAGAGACAAGGACCGCCGCGCCCTCGGGCGGACGCCGATGCGCCCTCCGGGGTGGTGACGCGGCTGGACCAGGGGCCTGGCTGGACGCTCGACGTCGTGCGGCCACGCTCGGGCGGCGCCATGGCGGGCGGCAACGAGGCGGCTGGCGCGGCACCGGAGCCGGAGCCGGTCGCGTGACGGCGTGCGACGGCACCCCGGCCTCCACACCGGGGCGGGCGCCGGGGCAAACTCCGGCGGTGGCGCCGGCCACCAGCGCACCGGCAAGCCTCGGGGCAACCCCAACCTGGCGCCGAGGTGTGGGGCGAAGACGCGGGCGGGCCTCGCCTGCCGGGCGCCGGCGATGGCGAATGGGCGGTGCAGGATCCATGGCGGGAAGAGTACCGGCCCGCGGACGGCGAAGGGGTTCGCCAATCTGGCCGCCGCCCACACGACGGACGGAACGTACTCGGCGGCCAAGTGGGCAAAGCAGTGGTACATCCGGACGCTTGCCCTCCGCGGCCGGCTGTTGGTTGCCGCCGGGTGGCTGCGTGCGTATCTGCCGCCCGACGTGGCGGCGCGGTTGGCTACCGTGCCGGAGGAACTGTGGCCGCCGACGCACTACTCGCAGGTCCCGAATCCGGAAATCACGACAAAGACCCTATGGACCGGGGGACGGGACGCGCGGGGGCGGTTCATGGCGAGGCCGCGTCCGGCGCTGCGCGGACGGGCGGCGGAGCTGGAGGCCGCACGGGCGGAGCGGCAGGCACTGGCGCCGTGGCGGGCGGCGATTGGCCAGGCGAGGCTGGTCAAGCGGGCGGTGCTGGCGGCGCGTCGGGCGGCTCGAATCGCAAAACGCGACAAAGACCCTATGGACCGCCTGCCGGGCGCTGGCCGTCACGGTGGCGCTGGTCGGCACGGTGGTCGTGCGGCGGGGATCGCGGCGGCGACGGACGGGACAGGTGCGGGGACGGCGCCCCGCGTGATGTTGCCGGGGCAGGGGGATGGGCCCGGGCGGGGGGATGGGCGGACGCCTGAGCTCGGGCGCGGCGAGGCGGGGGGTGGACCCGGAATCGGCGAAATCGTGCAAAGACCCTATGGAGCGGGGCCCGGTACCGGGACGGGGGTGGCAGCGAGTGCGCCGGAGGTCCTGGGTGGCTCGATCGGCGACGCGGTGCCGCGACGGATGGCCGGGTCAACCCCCGGGACAAGCGCCCCACCGGGACAACCCCCGGGTCAAGCGCCCGGGGGCAAGGCCTACCGGTGGCAGGCTCTAGTGGGGCCAGGCCTGCCGGCCATGACGAAGAGCTCGCCGGCAACGACGGACTGTGTGCCGGCCATGACGGAATGTGTGCCGGCAACGACCGTGCGTGTGCCGGCGTTGGCGAAATGTGAGCCAGCGTTGGCGAACCGCCCGCCAGCCGTGGTGAAAAACGAGAACGGCGACAAAGACCCTATGAACCGTCCTACGGTGCGATGGAAGTTGGATGGGCTGACGGGGAGGCTGTGCGCAAGCACCCCTCTCAGTGCCGCCGGTGTCGGCGACTGGCGGGCCGTCCTCAGGGCCTCCAATGCGGTGCGGGATAGAACGACCTGGACACTGCATGCGACCCGGCCGGCCGCGCCATGGTGAAGCTGCCCGACGGCCCCCGAAGCGGGACAGGTCACGACGCCGGCGACACGTCGCAAGACGGTGCCACCGGACGCAGGCACTTCGCGGCCCAAGCCCGCGCAACCGCGGGTGAGGTGAATAAGGGGGCGTGGAGCGGCGCGCCTCTGGCGGTGCTGGCGGCGTACCCTCACCCGCCACGCTGCGTGTGTCGACCCCCGGGTCAAGTGCCGGGGGCAAGCGTTGGTCCGCTCTTCGCGGCCCAAGCCCGCAGTACGGGAGAGGTAACAGCGGAGGCGCGCCAGTTGTGTTCCAAATGCGATCCCACCGGCCGCCGCAGCAATTCTCATTTTGGCCCATCTGGTTGCCACATGGTCATGGTCGGACTTGTTCCGGCCATCCATCGCGGCANNCCGACCAAAACGAGAATTGCTGCGGCCGCCGGGGTGGGGTGGATTTCCCCGCCCCGGCATGTCACATGCCAAGCGTGCCCGCGCGCATGCACCGAATCGTGCATTGCCGGTAGGAACCGACAGGATGTCGCCATGCTGCTGCTGATCCCGGGTCCGGTGACGACTCGGCCCGAAGTGCGCGCCGCCCTCACGCACGACTTCGCCCCTTGGGACAACGACTTCCGCCCGCTCTATCTCGGCATCCGCACCCGCCTGCTGCGCATCGCCGGCGGTCGCCCCGACGAGCACGTGACCCTGGCGCTGCAAGGCTGCGGCCATTTCGTGACCGAGGCCGCGGTGCGCAGTTTCCTGCCCCCGGGCGGCAAGCTCCTGATCCCCACCACCGGCGCCTATTCCGACCGGATGATCCGCCTGGCGACCGAGGCCGGCCGTCAGGTGATCCAACTGCCGATCCCGCAAACCGCACCCACGGAGCCGCAGGTGGTCGCCGCGGCCCTCGCCGCCGACCCCACGATCAGCCATGTCGGCCTGGTCTACAGCGAGACCGGCAGCGGTGTGATCCACGACGTAGTCACAGTCGGTGCCGCGGTGCGGGCGGCCGGGCGACGGCTGATCGTCGACGCCGTCTCCGCCTTCGGCGCGCTGCCATTCGACCTCTCCGCCCAACCGGAGGTCGATGTCGTCGTCTTCACCTCCAACAAATGTCTGGAATGCGTGCCCGGCTTCGGCTTCGCCGTCGCCCGCATCGACCGGCTGCTGGCCTGCGCCGGTCACGCCGGAAGCTGGTCGTTCGACCTGGCCGACGTCTACGCCCACAGCCTGCGCACCGGCGGCGGCAGCTTCCGCTTCACCCCGCCGGCGCAGGTGCTGAACGCGTTCAACGTCGCCCTCGACCTGTTCGACGCCGAGGGCGGCCAGCCCGCCCGCCTGGCGCGCTACACCGAAAACATGCGGGTGCTCTACGACGGGGCCATCGGCCTTGGCCTGGTTCCCTACCTGCCGCGCGAGGCGCAGGGGCCGGTGGTGGTGAACATCCACGCCCCATCCGACCCGGCCTGGAACCTGCAGGCGTTCGTCGATGCGTTGAAGGCGCGTGGCGTGCTGATCAGCAATTTTTACAATACGCCGCGCCCGAGTTTCCGGGTCGGCTGCATCGGTGCGATCACGCCCGCCGACATGGCGCGCGCCGTCGCGTCGATGGGCGAGGCGCTGCGCGAGCTTGGCATACAAAGAAGGGAGGCTGCCTGAGATGGCGACGGATCTGGAAATTGCGCGTGCCGCCACGATGCGCCCGATCATGGAGATCGCGGCAAAACTCGGCGTTCCGGCGCAGAGTCTCGAACCTTACGGGCGGTTCAAGGCGAAGATCGGCCTCGATTTCGTGCGCAGCGTGCAGGACCGCAAGGACGGCGCGCTGGTGCTGGTGACCGGGATCAGCCCGACCCCGGCGGGCGAGGGCAAGACCACCACGACGGTCGGCCTCGGCGACGCGCTGAACCATCTCGGCACCAGCGCGGTGATCTGCCTGCGCGAGCCGAGCCTTGGGCCGAGCTTCGGGATGAAGGGCGGTGCGGCCGGCGGCGGGCTGGCGCAGGTCGTGCCGATGGAAGAGATCAACCTGCATTTTACTGGCGATTTCCACGCCATCACCTCGGCCAACAACCTGCTGGCCGCGATGATCGACAACAGCATCTACGCGGGCAACCCGCACGGCATCGACGGGCGTCGCGTCTCCTGGCGCCGCGCGATGGACATGAACGACCGCGCGCTGCGCTCGATCGTCGGCAGCCTGGGCGGCGTCGCCAACGGTTTTCCGCGCGAGGACGGGTTCGACATCACGCCCGCGTCCGAGGTGATGGCGGTGTTCTGTCTGGCGAACGACCTTGCCGACATGCAGGCTCGTCTCGGGCGGATCATCGTGGCGCAGACGCGCGACGGCCGCGCGGTGACGGCGAAGCACCTGAAGGCCGACGGCGCGATGGCGGTGCTGCTGCGCGACGCGCTGGCGCCGAACCTAGTGCAGACCATCGCCGGCTCCCCGGCGCTGGTGCACGGCGGGCCGTTCGCCAACATCGCGCATGGCTGCAACTCGGTGATGGCGACGCGGCTCGGCCTCAAGCTGGCCGACGTGGTGGTGACCGAGTCCGGCTTCGGCGCCGACCTGGGGGCCGAGAAGTTCCTCGACATCAAGTGCCGGTCCGCCGGATTGACGCCGTCCTGCGCCGTGGTGGTGGCGACCATCCGCGCGCTGAAAATGCATGGCGGCGTGGCGCGCGCGGCGCTCGGCAAGGAGGACGCCGCCGCGGTGGGACGTGGCGTGGCGAACTTGGCGCGCCACGCGGAGAATCTCGGAAAATTCGGCCTGCCGGTGGTGGTGGCGCTGAACCATTTTGTTTCGGACACGGACGCCGAGTTCGCCGTGGTGCGCGATGCGATGGCAGCGAAGGGCGTGGAGGTGATCCGCTGCACCCATTGGGGCGACGGCGCGCCGGGTGCGGCCGAGCTTGCCCGCGCCGTGTTGAAGCGCATCAAGTCGGGTGAGGCCGCCTACAAGCCGCTGTATCCCTCCGGCATGAAGCTCGCCGAGAAGATTCGCACCATCGCGACGGAGATATATCGCGCCAAGGACATTGCGCTGCCGGATACGGTGGCGCGCCGGCTGGCCGGGTTCGAGGAAGCCGGCTTCGGCGACCTGCCGATCTGCGTCGCCAAGACGCAATACAGCTTCACCTCGGATCCCACGGTGATGGGCGCGCCGGACGGCCACATCCTGCCGGTGCGCGAGGTGCGGCTGTCGGCCGGCGCCGGCTTCGTGGTGGCGATCTGCGGCGAGATCATGACGATGCCCGGCCTGCCGCGCGTGCCGGCGGCGGAGTCGATCTTCCTGACCGAGGACGGACTGATCGAGGGATTGTTCTGACCAGCCAACATTCTCCCCCTCCCCTTGAGGGAGGGGGATGGGGGGAGGGGTCGGAGCGCGAGAACCCTCGGTGCGACAAGGCACCAACCCCTCCCCCCAACCCCCTCCCGCAAGGGGAGGGGGAGAATGTTAGCCGCGACGTCCTCGGACCCGCCTACAGCAGGTGCGCGATGCCGGTTGTGCAAACCCCAGTCGCCGCGTGCAGCGCGGCGGTGACGTTGCGCACGATACTGGCGCCGCCGAGGACGATCATTGCCATGACGATGCCCTTGGCAACGGCGGTCAGGACATTCAGTCGCCACTGCATGGGTCATCCCCGCGCCACGCCGCGCGGAGCGATACTTGGTGCGATCCGGATAAGCGGGCGATGTGGAACTCTGCCGCATCGAATAATCGCCGCGTTAATCGCCGCGCGCCGAGACCGTCTGGTACGAGGCTGTCCCGTTTCAGGGTGCGGCGACGCCCGCACCATTGAGCAGGTAGCGCGCGAGCGCCTGACCCAGGCAGACATTCAGCCGCGCAAGCTCCGCTTCCCGCGCGTCCTTCGTGGCGCGCTCCGGGTCGATCCGATCCTGCAACACCCAGTAGCGGGTCAGCTCAAAGCGATGAAACAGCGCCGCACCCGGCAGCGCGGCAACCTGTTGCAGCTCCGTCTCATACGGCTCGACATCGGTGTTGGCACGCAGCGCGCGGGTGAACTGCGGATCCAGCAGCACCAGGCTGCCGCCCGCGGCATGGATGACGTCCAACCCCTGGCGCAGCACCTGGCGCATGCGAGCGGGGCGCAGGCCGCGGATCGCCTCCACCGTACCGGTCTGCCACAGCACCAGCTTGGCCGGTGTGTGCTCGACCTGGGCCTTGACCAGCGGCAGCATCTCCTCGGCCGTCATGCCGCGTCCCCCCCGCACCGTGAGATCGAAGGCCACCTGCGGAAGCGCCGCGCGCAGCGCATCAAGCATGCGATAGGGAAACGCGCTGTCAGGCTGCACGCCATTCGCACCGGTGGTGGCGCCGGAGCCGACCGCCAGGATCTCAACCGGGCCGCCGGCCGCGATCGCCGCCTTCAGTGGTTCCAGTGGTTTCTGCGGCGTGACGAATTGCGCCGCGACATCGCAGGGCTGCGAGTCCGGTGCACCTGCCGCGACGGCGGGGAGGGCGAGCAGCAGGAACAAGACCGCCAGACAACGCATGCAAGTCGCCTATCAGCGCGCGCGGCTGGCGGCAAGGCGTCGCGGCGACCGAGGCGTATCAAACCTTCGGGCGGTTGGTATGCGACACCTCAATCAGCCCGCTCACGATCGCTTCCACATCCTCCGCCGCAGGGCAATTCGGGTGGCGCATCAGCAACGGCGTCTGGTGGCGGATCGCGTCGCGGACCCGTTCGTCGCGCCGCACCACGCCCAGCAGCGGCGGCGCGCGTCCCAGGAAGCTCGAGCAGGCGCGCGCCAGCGTGGCATACGTACGTTCCCCGGAGGCGCGGTTCGTCGCCTGGTTCACCACCACAACCGCATCGCCGCCGGGCCGATCGGCGCCGTGCAGCTTCAGCACCGCATAGGCGTCGGTCAGGCTGGTTGGTTCCTCCGTCACCAACACCAGCAGCGTGTCGGCAAACGCCGCCAGGCGGCGCACCGCGCGATCCAGCCCGGCGCCAAGATCAAGCAGCACCAGGTCGTAGCCGGCGGCCTCGGCGCGTAGTGCGGCGAGCATGCGCTCCAGCGCGGCAGGATCAATGCCGGACAGCGCTCCGGAACCGGAACGGCCGGGCACAACATCGAAGTCGCCCCCGGCGTGACGCAAGATCACCTCGCGCAGTGTGGCGCGCCCGGCGATGACGGTGCCCAGATCGAGTTTCGGTGTGAGGCCAAGCTGGATGTCGACATTGGCCAGCCCAAGATCGGCGTCGAACAGCAGCACGCGCCGGCCCGCACGCGTCAGCGCATGCGCCAGGGTGATGGCGAACCAGGTCTTGCCGACCCCGCCCTTGCCGGATGCGATGCCAATGATGCGGCCGGAGCTGCTGCCGGGAATACTGCCGGGATTGGGCTGGGTCATGCGTGGTGATCCGGAATGGCGGCGAGCAGGCGGGAGGCCAGCTCGGCATGGGTGAACCTGATCAGCCCGTCGGCAACCCCGGGCCCGACGCCGGCCTCGGTGAACGCCAGGTGTCCGGCGCTTGCGGCGCTCAGCACCGACCCCAGACGGCGGGCAAGGTCGAGCTTGGTGGCGATCATCAGCGTGGCGCCAAGGTCGGCGTGCGCCCGCGCCAGATCGGCCGCCTCGGCGGGATCGAGACCCGCCTGCAGCACCAGAACGGTGGTCGCGCCGGTAACCGCGGCGAGGGCGCGCATCTCCGCCGCCTGCGAAGGGTCGAACGGATCGAGACCGGGGGCGTCGATCAGCGCCGGCACGGCCCGCTGGTGGCGGGACAGGGCGCGACCCAGACTGACCGGATTGTCGGTGACCACAAGGTCGAGCTTCAGCAGCCCGGTGAAGGCGGCAAGCTGCTCGGTGGCGCCGGCCCGGCGCCCGTCGGCGGTCATCACCAGCGGGTGGACGCCGGACATCACTAGGCGCGCCGCCAGCTTGGCGCAGGTCAGCGTCTTGCCCCCCCCTGGCGGCCCGACCAGCAGCAGCGGCGGATCGGCCGCGGCGAGCGCAAGCGGCACAGACTCGAAGACGGCCGCGAGGTTGGCGGCCAAATCCCCCCCTTCGAGCGCCGCGTGCAGCGCCGCGGGGACGCCATGATAGATCAGCGCGGCGCGGTGCGGCTGGTCAACGTCCAGCTTCAGGGGGGGCGGCGGTGGATCGTCCTCTACCTCCAGCGCGGCGGTGACTTCCACCCCATCGTCAACCTGACGCGACGCCAGGATCAGCGCGTCCTCGCCCAGCTCGGTGCGGACCCGAGCCATCGCTTCCGCCATCCGGGGTGCACGGTAGATTTTCAGCCGCATGCCGGCAGCCTACCGCGCAACCATTGAGCCAAGATGAACGCAGCCCCCCACTTCTCCCTCCCCCCTTGCGGGGGCTTGGGCCGCAAAGCGGACCAAGCGGGGAGAGGGGTCGGCACCATGAAGCTTCCTCCGTTCGTTGGCGCATTGCTCCGCGCCGCCCTTCTTATCCCCTCCCGCACTTGCGCGGGCTTCGACCGCGAAGCGGACCAGGGTTGGGGGGAGGGGCACAGGGAGGGGTCGGCGCCTCACCGGTGCCCGGCTGTAGTGGGGCAACGCGTACCGGTGGCAGGCTCCGGCGTGCCAGGCACTGGCGCGGCAGACAGTTGCACGGGGTTGATTCCGCGCAACGCGGAATCTGGCCTTGGCCCTGGCGCCGCTTCCCCCTGGCCCTGTCCGGTACCGCGATCGCGCAGCCCAGCCGCCCGCAAGGCGATCTCCCGCTGGATGGCGCTGTCCCCACGCGACGGCGAATTCGTCCCTGGCCTCCGGGCCTCTGCCGCGCCCGAAGCCGTTTCATCTTCCCCAGCGCCTGACGCGGCCGCCGGTGACGCATTCTCACCACCGGATCGCAACCCCACCGGGTCAGGTCCCAGCGGACGAGGCCCCATCGGGTCAGGTCCCAGCGTGGCAGACTGTTGCATAGGGTCCTGACTCGCAACGCGCGCTTGGCCCGTCGCAGCCCGCATCCGCCGGGTCCGCTTCGCGCCACAAGCCCGCGCCGCGCGTTTCGCCTGAGGACAGGGCGTCGGCCGAAGCGCCTTGCGCGTAGCGCCCGAATCGCAGGCTTCGCCTTGACCCGATGATCGCCTTCCGCAATCCGCGCCGGGGCATCGAATGCATCGCTCGGTGCCCGCGCCGCCGCCGACCTATTTGGCCCAGACCCAACCTTTGCGTCACCAGACGCAAAGTTGCGGTCGCGCGGTCTGATACTGACGGCCCTACCCGACGACAGCTAAGGATGGAAGGGAGACGTCCCGTCACCTAAAAGACACACATAAGATATGCACGGTTAACAACTGAGCAATGGTCCGGCGCTATTCTCCGCTATCGGACTGGGACGTCGTGATGTGAACATCGCCGAATTCATTCATCGCAATCCACACCACGTGCCAGCCCGTGCAGGCACGGCCGTGACCTCAACCCGCGGTGCCGAATTGTTTACAGCCATGATGGCCAATCGACAGGGCGGCGTCCCGTCGACACAGTCGGCAGGTAAAGACAGCCGCGCCGCGACTACCTTCACGCATAGTCAATCCGTTAGCAGCGCCTCCGCCGCAGGGATTTACGGGAATTTCATTGGTCGCTCGACCGGCACCGGCCAGTGCGTCGAACTGGTCCGTGCCACCAATCCAGCCATCGGATCGACCGGAGGTTGGGTCCGGGGCGAGCCGGTACGTGGTAACGTCAGTCTGCAGCCAGGCACCGCCATCGCGACCTTCGCCCCCTCGGGGCACTATGCCAACGCGACGGACGGCAGCAGCCACAGCGCCATCTATCTTGGCCAAACGGCGCATGGCATACAGGTGCTCGACCAGTGGGCCGGCAGCCCCGCCGCGGTGCGCACGATCCCATGGAGCAACCCGGGCGCTGTCGCCGCCAACACCGGCTGCGCGTTCCACGTTGTCAACGTAGCCCAAACGGCGAGTGCTTAAGGCGGTGAGTCGCCCGCGAGGTTGCGATTTTCCGACGGACCAAACGGCCCTATAGGGGCAGACGGACGATTTGTACGAAACTGCACGCTAAGCCGGAAAGCGTTTGAAATCAGCGGCTTTCACAAATGGTCGTTTGCGCATGGGTTGGCACCAGATGGCAAATCCTCGCGATTTCTCTTTCACAACCCTCTGGCAAAATTGCGGCCAAAGGCGGCGGTGATCTGCATGGCCCGTTGGCGTGCAGTTTTGGACAAATCGTCCGGTGACCCCTTTCTAGCTGAACCGGGCCCAACCGTAGCCGCTGTGCGGACGACAGCGTCCATATCAGTTCCATGGCTGGGCCGACAGCCGGCACAAGCTTCCCTCGCGGGACACCTTCGGGCGCGATTTCATCTCGGCAGCACGGTGCATGCCCCGATGGTCATGCCGTCGGCTCAACCGGGATCGTCGAACAGGCTGAGCTGCGCGGGGATGGTGCCCGGCTTGCTCACCGGTCGAGACGGTTTGGCTTCTGGTAGAGCTGGCTGAACCGGCGTTGCCGGCGCCTCTTTCCGCCATGCGTCGAACGCCGCGCGGTGCGTCAGATAGAACGGCAGAAATGTCGGCGTGATCGCCTGGTCGAACATCTCAAGCGACAGGCTGTTGCCGCGCCGGATGGTGGCGGGGTTCCCCGGAGCGCGGTCTGCAGGTAGGTCATCTTGAAGCACATGGGGGAAAGGTCGGTGGCGTCCACGTAGAGCTGCCGCCCGACATCAAACCCCTGCTTTTCGATCACGTCGGCCGCGGCGATGATCATCCCCCCTGCCCCGCTGGCCGGTTCGTGCAGCGTGATGAAGCCTCTCTCCTTCATCACCTCGCCGGCGTCGGCCAGGATCATCTCCGCCATCATGCGGCTCACGTCGTAGGGCGTGAAAAATTGGCCCATGTGCTCGTTGGACAGTTCGAGTTCCACGACAACCTGGCCGAGGAAGTCGCAGCCGCCTTCCTGAACGGCAAGCGTCGTGATGCCGAGAAGCTCGGGCATGGCCCGCACGTCCTCCGGCGTGTTCCGCTTCACCACGGCCATATACTGGTCTTCCATGGCATCGGCCGCCGGACCTGGCGGCAGTGTTTTCTTGCGGATGGCGCAGACCGCCATCTCAAGGAAATCCGCGAGCACGTCGTGGCGCTCCCGGTCGTGGGCCAGGCGATCAAAGACCTTGATGAACTGCTTCCGGAGGTCGGCTGGTGTCGGCACGCATGGTCATTTCTCCCCGCCTGGCAGGGTGCTGGTCGATTCAGCCGCCGCCGCCGGCCGGCAGGTCGTAGAGTTTGAACGTCACTTCGTCGCCTTCGATATCAACCTCAAGGACCCGATTGACCGGCTCCCCGAGCCGGGCCAGCTCGTCGAGCGCACCGCGGAAAAGCCGCTGCTGTTCCTTGCGGTTGACGTTCGGAATGATAATGACCAGGCCGGCGTGAAGCGGCTGCGTCGCATAGAGCCGGCGAAAGTCGCTGGCGTTGTTCGTGACCAGCACAAAGTCCCCTTCGGCGGCATGCGACGCGACGTTCCAGTCTTTCCATCCGGCCTTGCCGACACGGGCGACATGCTGGGCCTCGTGCCCGGCCTGGCTGGCGATCGAAACCAGATCGATGCTCAAGCACTCATCGATCAGAAACCTCATCGCACCTCGATCGTCGCCAGCTTCCGGCGGCTGCTCTGTGCCGGCGGATGGTCGTGCCAGGGCTGCGTGCGCGGGCGGCCCCGGAGCGGGTACGCCGCCGCATAAATCTGGGCCAGACGAACCATCTCGGCCGTCAGGCGCGGATAACCCTCAAGCAAGTCTGCCTCGGTTGAGTCCTGCCCGAGCAGCGTCGCGATCAGATGCACAGGCACGCGCGTGCCACGGAATACAGGGGCGCCCCCCATGATGTCGGGATCGCTGACAACGACATCGCGAGTGCGGCGCAGCTCGCGCAGCGAAGCCGCCAGCTCGCGCCGCGGCTCCCGCAGATCGATGGTGAGGAAACCGCCGTCGAGGGACACGCTGTTGCGCGAGGCGGTCGCCAGCGCATCAAACACCTCGCGGCGCAGCTCCGGCGCGAAGCGGTCAGAAAACCGGCGCTCCAGCGTGAGCGACATCAACGCATGCAGATCAAGCAATCGCGTCGCATGCCCTGCCCGTTCGCCGGCCACGGTCGGGATGATCTTTTTGTCGATCGCATTGTTCACGGCCTTGACCGGCAGCCGCGTCAAAACGGCCGCCTCGGTCGGCGTAAACAGGCCATCCTCAGATGTTTGCATGACACACCATAATCCTTCTCTAATCAGAGATTATATATGATTCCTGCCGAGAAGGCAAGGAATGCTTCGAGCACTCGTGGCGCTCTCGGCGATGGGCCAGGTGGTGCGCCAGCGCGCCGCTGTGTCATGGCGGCGCTGTACGTCTTCCCCGCTCGGTGGCTGGCGTCTCGGTTTGAAGGTCGGCAACGGTTGGAAGGCGGACGATCGGACCGATGAGCGGAAGTCCCAGCTTGAACGTCTGCCAGGCTTGGAAAATGGCTGCTTCATTGGCCCGGAGGGCGATCGCCCGACTGGCCGTCACCGTCGCGGTCGATCTCGTCCAGCGCCAGCAGCAGCGCGCCGACGCGGTTCACCGACGAGAGGCACTCGGCCAGGCCGGGATAGTTGTCCACCAGCCAGTTGAGTGACGTCTGCACCATGACAAAGGCGGCCACCGCCTGGGCAGCCTGGCCAAGCGACATCACGCCAATCAGGTATTTGGGGGCGCACAAGACCCAGCCGATGACCGGCGCTATCAGGATGTTGCCCTGCGACACCAGCGTGGTGCGCATGAACTGGGCACACAGGTCCCGCCAGCGTCCGATCACGGTGTTGAACGCCTCGCTTAGCGAGCGTTGCTGCGGTGCCCCATCGCCCGCCAGCGACCCGACCACGCCGCGCTCGCGCAGGTGGGAAGCGATCGAGCGGAACTGTGCCTCGGCGGCGTTCTTCCCCGCGATGACATGGACCATGCGGCGGCCGATGACGGTCATGGCGAGCGTCAGCAGCGCGGAATAGGCCACCACCGTCATCACCAGGTATTTCGGCACGGTCAGCAAGTGGCCAATGACCACGACGTCGAGATCACCGCCGACATTCCACAAAACGCCAACGAAGATGACGACATTAAGCAGCGCGGTCAGCACACCGGCAGCCATGGCCACCGGCGCCTCCGTTGCCACACGCGCATCCTCGGCAATCCGGTATTCCGGGTTGCGGTCCTCGCCCTGCTGGAAGTGAAGCTGAAGGAACCGGTCGTTTGCCAGCCAGCGGTCAATCAGATGCCGGGTCAGCCATGCCCGCCATCTGCGTTGCGTCGTCATGCGCGCCCAGACCGTCAGGATCGCCACCAAAATGCTCAAGCCTGCGAACAGCAGGAAAAACAGCGCCTGCACCCGTAGCATGGTGCCGTCCCGGCGGCCGAACGCATCGAAGAAATCGCGACTCCAATAGTTCAGGCGGTACTGCACGGCCAGTTGCAGCACGGTACAGCCGATCAGCGCCGCAGTGAGGAGCCTGGCTCTTGACGCCTTGGGGGGGCGCCAGAACCCCGAGGCACTGCGCCAAAAGCGAGCCGCCAGGGAGCCACTCCCATTCGCCGCCCGGCTCGCGGTGTCAGTGATGCTAGAACTGCACGCCACCGACCAGCCATAGCACGAGAAGGATGCTCTGCACGAGGCTGAGAACCCTACCGAGTCCCAAGGCCGCCGCTGGCACGTGCGGGCGCGGTCCAGGCCAACGGACGGGGAGGACGTTCAACAACGCCGCCTGGCCTCCTTGCAGGGGCCTGGGCCGCAAACCGGACCAGGCGGGGAGGGGGTCGGCAGCGTCCCAACGCCCCCCCCGGCACCAGCAATTCTCATTTTGGTCGGGCCGCATGGCCCCAATCGTCATGGCCGGACTCGTATGGGGG
>PLXO01000216.1 GCA_003151425.1 Acetobacteraceae bacterium | reverse complement strand
GTTGTCTTTGGGCGTCGCCATAGCTGTCGTGGTCAAGGAACAGGTTCCGGTCCTGCGGCAGCGGATGGTGAGGCGTCCAGAGAGGCTGAGAGTTGATCCTCAGAAACAGATAACGCCGATCGCAAACGCAAACATGCCACTTCTGCTTGGGCGGCCGTGTCCAGGGGTCGAAAATCTCAATGACCTGCCCGCAGCGCAGCACCACCTAAAGCACGGCGAACCTTGCCGTCTCCGCAAGATCCGCTGCTTTCTCGTCCCGCTGCGGGTCATCCTCGTCCAGCATGTCCTCGTATTTCATCCGGCCGCCGTCGGCTGCGATGTACGCGCCTTCCTCATGGGTCATCTCGACCAATTCATCGAAAGTATGGGGTTCGACCACATCAAGGCCACGCCGGAGCGCCTCCACGTCACTCGCGGACAGGATGCGGGTGTTGGCCTCCCGGTCGGCGATCACCCGCCAGCGGTCCCCCAACTTGAAGGGCAGGACGCCGTTTCCACCAAGCGCCAACATCTCAATGGGGTCGTTCGTCAACAACCTGTAGATGCACTGGCCGAGCGGCCCATAGGTGTCGGCCTGGTAGTCATCGCCAGCAACGGGGCGGCCGTATTTGTTCAGGTGGTACTTGTCCGCATAAAACGCGGCCTTGACCAAGTGATAGATGTCAATGTCTGGGCTGGCTACCGCCAGCCAGACGATGATCTCCACCACCTTCCCAGTGCGAATTGGGTATCTCGCGACCATAGCCCCTACCGCCTCCTGCTGGGAGGAAACGAGATGTTAGCGTTGTCGAGAGGATTCGCAAGGTTCCATTTTTGTTCTGGTTGACAGTCGGACTTCGACTCGACTCGGCCTCCTTTGCCGGATCGCCACCGGATCGCACTTTGTACGAGGCGCTAGAGGCGGGGGCCCCGTCGCGTAGCTACGCCGCCTTCTGCCCCGCTGCCAATATCCCCAGAAGTCCACGGACGGCTTGCAGGCCATCGCCAGTCCCATCACGCCCTGAACCTGCCGGCCGTTGTCCATCCGCCGGTGGCCCTTGCGCCAAGCCGACTCCTGGGCGTGACGGACCAGATATGCGCCAATGGAACGCCCCAGCGCCGATCATGTCGCCCCCCAACGCGGCGGAGTACGATCAGCTAGCAAGCGCGACATGGAGGGCCGCTCCTCCTGCGCCAACCACGAGACGCCAACGCGCGGGACTTGGCAGGGGGATGCGGGGGGATCTCCTGCAGGCCCTGGCCTTCACCAAACCGCCACCCCGCCCGCCCTGAACCGCCTCAGCACTGTCACGCCAATCGCTCCCTGAGGACAAATACCGCAGGAAATCGCCACGAATGCGAAACTGAGAATTGCGGGTTATCTGGCATTGATCTTAGGGTCAGTATATATAACTATCATCGTCAAGCATTTCAACCCGGAGAACACCCAGCATGAGCCTCCCCAGCAACGGCATCACCCCCGAGGTGATCCGCGAGATGATGCCGCCCTACCAGCTCAGCGCCGACCTGCTGACGGCCGCGCTCGCCGCGGTGCCCGCCCCGCCGCCCGGCGCCACCCAAGCCTGGCGGCTGGAACGCGCCACGCGTCTGGTGCAGGAGATCGCCGGGTTGATGCCGGCCGACGCGCCGCAGGCGCGGATCGCGGCGGAGATCGTCATCGTGCGCGAGGCGGCGGACGACACGTTCACCTGGGCCAACGCGCCGGGGCTGACGGTGGAGCAGGTCTGCCGGCTGCGGCGGACCGCGGGTGGTCTGACGGTCTCGGCGGCGGCGCTGGAGCTCACGCTGGCGCGCCACCAGCAGCGGCCGGTGCCGTTCTTCGGCACCGTGCTGGTGGATGGGGTCGATGTTGGGGCGCTCGCCACGGGGTGGGGTGGTCCAGGGTCACGACGGGATGACGCGGGGGCGTTGGGTGGTGGTGGGTCGGCGGATGGGCCGGTGGCGCGGGGGATGGCCGGATCAAGTCCTGCCATGACGAGGGAACCGGAGGCGCCGGGCGGCGATGGTGGCGGGACGACGGATGGGCCGGTGCCGCCGGGGATGGCCGGATCAAGTCCGGCCATGACGGGGGAACTGGGGCTGACCCGGGCCCCGGCCACGGAGCGACAAGGACCGCCGCGCCCGCGGCAGGACACCGAGGCGACCTCCGGGGTGGTGACGCGGCTGGACCAGGGGCCCGGCTGGATGCTCGATGTCGTGCGTCCGCGCGCCGGCGGAGATGCGGCGGTAGGCGCGACGCCGGAGCCGCTCGCGTGATGGTGTGCGACGCCGTCGGGGTGGAACCCGGCGGAGGGGCCGGCACGGTGGGCAGCAGCCGCCCTCGGGGCAACCCCAACCTGGCGCCGCGGTGTGGGGCGCAGACGCGGGCGGGCCTCGCCTGCCGGGGGCCGGGGATGGCGAACGGCCGGTGCAGGATCCATGGCGGGAAGAGCACCGGCCCGCGGACGGCGAAGGGGCTGGCCAATTTGGCCGCCGCCCACACGACGGGCGGAGCCTACTCGGCGGCCAGTTGGGCACGGCAGCGCTACATCCGCACGCTGGCGCAGCGCACGCGGCTGTTGGTGGCCGCTCGGCAACTGCAGGCGTATCTGCCGCCCGAGGTGGCGGCGCGGTTGGCGACGGTGCCGGCGGAATTGTGGGCGCCGGTGCACTACTCGCAGACCCCGAATCCGGAAATCACGACAAAGACCCTATGGACCGGGGGACGGGACGCCCGCGGGCGGTTCACGGCGAGGCCGGTTCCGGTGCTGCGGGGGCGGGCGGCGGAGCTGGAGGCTGCGCGGGCGCAGCGGGCGGCCCTGGCGCCGTGGCGGGCGGCGATTGCCGGGGCGAGGCTGGTCAAGCGGGCGGTGCTGGCGGCGCGTCGGGCAGCTCGAATCGAAAAACACGACAAAGACCCTATGAGACGCCGGCTGGGCGCTTGTCTCGGAACGGGGATCGCGGCGGCGATGGATGTGCCGGGGCAGCAGGATGGGCCGGGGCACGGGGATGGCCGGACGCTTGAGGTCGGGGGCGGCGAGGCGGGGCGCGGACCCGGAATCGGCGAAATCGTGCAAAGACCCTATGGACCGGGGCCCGGTGCCGGGATGGGGGCGACGCCGAGTGCGTCGGAGGCCCTGGGGGACTCGACCGGTGGCATGGTGCCGAGACGGATGGCCGGGACAACCCCCGGGACAAGCGCCCGGGGGCAAGGCCTACCGGCCATGACGAAGAGCTCGCCCTGCGTGACGAACGGCCCGCCGGGCATGACGAAGAGTTCGCCGGGCATGGCGAACGGCTCACCGGCCATGACGAACAGCGCGCCAAGCGTGGCGAACGGCTCACCGGCCATGACGAACAGCGCGCCGGCGTTGGCGAACAGGGCGCCGGGCATGATGGAAAGCGCGCCGGCCATGGTGAAAAACGAGAACGGCGACAAAGACCCTATGAACCCTCGCGCGGTGCGATGGAGGTTGGATGGGCTGAAGGGGCGGCTGTACGGAAGCACCAGTCAGGCGTCAGGTGCCGCCCGTGTCGACGACTGGCGGGCCGTCCTCAGGGCGTCCAATGCGGTGCGGGACAGAGGGACCTGGACCCTGCATGGGATCCGGCCGGCCGCGCCATGGTGAAGCTGCCGGACCGGGCCATGACGTTGTTGCGCTGCCACCGGATAGGACCAAGGGCCGCTGGTCTGAGACGCTGGAATAGGCAACAGGTCCGCCGACCTTGGCCACAAGGTTTTCGTCACAGCGTCCAGGCGCGTTATCCACAGCCTTATGAACAGGCCGGCCACCAACTCAGGCCGCGTTGCCATGCCAGAATGCGAATCGCCGGCGGTACGAGCCGAGGCTTGACCGCAACGGTGCGACCTTGGCACGCAGTCGGCATGTCCGTTGCGGTTCCAATGTCCGGTCTTCGCGTTGCAGTGCTCGGCGTGCTGCTGATGACCATGACGCCGGCGTGGGGACAGAGCGGCGGCGCGACGCCGGTGGTGCGTGCCCACGGATCGGCACACGCTATGCCGGCTCGGCCAGCGCGCAGCCTCACCCTGCCGCTTCCGCCGCCACCCGCGCCTCCCCCGCCTCCGCTTGGATCCGGCGCCGCGCCGCAGCCGACCGCCCCGGCCAAACCGGCGCCGCTGCCGCAGGACCCGAACAAGGGCAGCAACAGCGGCCTGCCCGTCCCGCGCTTCGTGTCGCTGCGCCCGGCGCAGGTGAACCTGCGTGCCGGACCGGGCGAGCGCTACCAGATCGAGTGGGTCTACCAGCGGCGCGATCTGCCGGTGCAGATCGAGCGGGAGTTCGATATCTGGCGGCTGATCAGGGACCAGGACGGGGTGCGCGGCTGGGTGCAGGAGGTCATGCTGATGGGGCGCCGCAGCTTCGAGGTGACCGGCGCGGACCGCACCTTGCGGCATGATCCGGACGAGGCCTCGCGCGCGGTGGCGGTGCTCAAGCCCGGCGTGATCGGCCGCATCCGCGGCTGCGCGGCGGCCTCCGACTGGTGCCAGGTGCAGGTCGACGATTTTCGCGGTTGGCTGCGGCGCGAGGAGTTCTGGGGCACGCTGCCGGGCGAAGCGGTGGCGAATTGAGGTGTGGGGAACTTGAGTGTGGGGAACCGGGTCGCCAGCCAAGCGGACCGGCGCTATGGTGGGGTCATGGACAAGGATATGCCCGACAAGGACGTGCCCCGCGCCCATCACGACATGGGCGGCGTGCCAAAATACATGTGCGAGAAGGTGGACATCGCGCCGCACGCACTGTCCGACTTCGACAAGGAAGTCGATGCGCTGCGCCAGGTTCTCGGCATGAAGAGTGTGATGACGGTGGACGAACTGCGGCGCGGGATCGAGGCAATCCCGGAGGCCGACTACCATCGGCTGACCTATTACCAGCGGTGGATCAGGTCGATCACCGACACTCTGTTGCGCAAGGGTGTCATCACCGAGGCCGAGCTGGCCGCGGCGCTGGAGCGCGGATGATGGCCGTGTTCGCCCCCGGCACGCGCGTGCGGGTGCGCAACGACTGGCCGGAGGCGCGCGGTCCGGCGCATATCCGCACGCCACACTACCTGCGCGGCGCGCAAGGCACGGTGGTCCGCGCGCTCGGGGCCTTCCGGAACCCGGAGGACCTGGCGTTCGCCCGGCCGGCGCCGCCGCGCGCGCTGTATCATGTGCGTTTCGAGCAGGCGCCGATCTGGCCGGACGGGCGCTCAGAGGGCCGGCGCCCAGACGGCGATATCGGAGGCGATACTGGGCCCGATCCCCACGACAATCCCGGCGACGACCTCCTGGTGGAGATTTTCGAGCAATGGCTGGAACCGGCATGACGCTGCTGGAAACCGACGGCGAAACTCTGCTGGCGGCGGTGCGCCGGCTGCTGGAAGCCAAGGGCATCGCCTCGACGGCCGAGATCGCCGAGCGCATCGCCGTCACCGATCGCGCGTCCCCGGGCCAGGGCGCGCGGATGGTGGCACGCGCCTGGACCGATCCCGACTATCGCGCGCTGCTGCTCGAGGACGGCAGCAAGGCGGCGGAAATGCTGGGCATCCCGATGCGCGGCATGCCGCCGCTCGGGGTGCTGGAGAACGCGCCAGGCCTGCATCACCTGGTGGTGTGCACGCTGTGCAGTTGCTATCCGCGCGCGGTGCTGGGCTATCCGCCGTACTGGTACAAGTCGGCCGGCTACCGGTCTCGCGCGGTGCGCGATCCGCGCGGCCTGATCGCCGAATGGGGCACGGTGCTGCCCGAGGGCACCAAGGTAACCGTACTCGATTCGACGGCGGATTATCGCTGGATGGTGCTGCCGATGCGCCCCGCTGCAACCGATGGCTGGAGCGAGGTGCAACTGGCGGCGATCGTGCGCGAGGGCGACATGATCGGGGTCACCGTTCCCTCCGCGTAGGACGCCGGCGGAACGCGATCGGACGGTCTGCGTCTGCTGGATTTCCCTCGCTCTTCGCGGGCTTGGGCCCCGAGGAGCGCACCTTGGTCGGCTATTCCCGCGCTGCCACGGCACCATGGCACACTGTCAGCGCTGACTGCCGCTAACGTCCCCGCGTGACCAAGATGGCTCGGGGCGCGCATGGTCTAGCGAAACTCGACCTTGACATGCGGATGCCCGGGGTCGCGCAGCAAATCAGGCGATGGCGGGCCGCTCAGTACGTCGGCCGGCGGGACGCTGGCGGGCGTGCCGTCCGACACCTCGCCGGGCCTGCCGTCCAACAAATCCCCGGGCGCGCCGTGCAGCACATCGCGCGGCGGTGGCGGCGGGTCGTCATGGCAGGCGGCGCCGGCAGGCGCGCCCATCGGCACGTCGATCGTGGCTTGACCGCCGACACCCTTCGGTACCCCGTGGCGCCCGGCGAGGTCGATCGCCAGAGAGGCGACCGGGCCGGTCGGCGGCGCCGTCGCACAATCGGCCGGCTGCGCCATCACCGGACGCGCCAACAGCAGAAGCAGAACAACCGCCAACCACATGCCGCCAGCGTAGCGGCGCCAGGTTAACCGGACGTTGTGAACCCGAACGTCTCATACCAGGCGCCGACCGTCCCAAGCGTGATGGGCGGCCCGCGGGTCGGCTCCCCCGCCTTCGCACTAGCGGATTCTCACTTCTTCATTCCATACTCGATCCAAGTACCCGTCCGCGGTGGATTGCCTGGAACTGCTCCATCCCCCGCCTGAAGGTAATCGG
>PLXO01000241.1 GCA_003151425.1 Acetobacteraceae bacterium | reverse complement strand
ATGACATGTGCGCATGCCCTAGCGCAAGCGCGGGAGAGGTGTACGGGTGACGCGGCGCTGCCGCATCCGCAACATCGCACGCAATCTCCTCGGGCACCGCGGCGACTCCATGCCGCCGCAGCCACCGCCCCAGCCGCTGATCCGCGGTGACCACCGCGAACGGCACCGCCACCAGCAACCCCCCGGCGAACGGCAACGCCCACAGCACCGCGCGCGATCCGGCACAGGAAAACGCCGCGAACACCGCGATCCCCAGCAATGTGTGTGGCCAGCAGAGACGCGCGGCCTCGGCCCAGCCCACGCCGCGATCGAAACGGTTCTGCGCCACCCAGCCGGGCCGCGTGCCGAGCACCAGGCGCACGATGGCGATGGTCTTGCTCACCGGTCCGATGGCGTCATAGGTCAGCGTGAACATGGTCTCCGCCAACATGCCCGCCAGAAACCGCGCCGCGCCACCGTAACGTGCTCGTTTCGTGCCCGAGATCAGCACCTCCAGATACCCCAGCAGCTTCGGTGCATACAGCGCCCCACTCCACGCCAGCGTCAGCGCCAACGCCGCGCCCGCGGGAAACGCCGACACACGATCGGTCGCCGCCGCCGCCGCCGCGCCCAACAGGAACAGCACACAGAACGGTGCACCGGCGAACAGCAGGATCGCCTGAACCAACTGCCAGCGCCCCATCGGCCGCAGCCCCTTCAGCCGCAGCAGGTGGCAATACTGCAGATTGCCGGCCAGCCACCGCAGCTCGCGCCCCATGTGCTCAGGCAGCGCCGGCGGAAACATCTCGAACGAGCCGTCCTCATCGACCAGCAGGCGCACGCCCCAGCCGGCGCCGCGCAGCAGCGCCGCCTCGATCTGATCGTGCGACAGGATGTGCCGCCCGTCCGGCAGCAGCGGCAGCCGCGCGTGCATTCGGAACGGCGCGATACGGATCATCGCGTTGTGGCCCCAGTATGGCCCCGCGTCGCCCTGCCACCAGTCTTGCCCGGCCGCCCAGGTCCGCATGCCGGCGCGCATGCCGAACTGGAACAGTCGCGGGAACGGCGAGGTCGCGGACTCGCCCACCGCGAGATGCTGCACGATGCCCAGTCGCGGATCGGCCTGCATGGCCCGCGCCAGCCGCAGCACCGCTTCCGCCGACATCGACGAATCCGCGTCCAGCACCAGCATCATTTCAAACCCGGCCGCGTAACGATCAAGGAACTCCATAATGTTGCCGGCCTTGAATCCGGTGTTGTCGGCGCGCCGGCGATAGCGGATGCGGGCGCGATCTGCATCACCCAGCGCGGCAAGGGCCCACCCCTCCGCCATCACCGCATCCGGGTCGGTCGTATCCGACAGCACGAAGGCCGCGACCGTCCAGCCTGGGCAGGCCGTCGCCAGCCCATCGAGCAGGCGAAGCAGCCGCGCCAGAACCGGTGCCAGGTCCTCGCTGCGCACCGTCACCGCAACGACCATCGGCGACGGATCCTCGCCGCGCACCGACATCGCAACGGCCATCGGCATCGCAACGGCCATCGGCATCGCAACGGCTTTGGGTGGCGGAACGAATGGCGTAACCGCCGGCGTCGGCGCGCGTGCTGACACAAGCATCAGGAACCCGATCAGACCGTTCGCCAGACACAGTCCGGTCCACGGCGCGGTCCCGAGCAATCCGACCAGCATCGCCAGCTTGGCCACGGACCACCCGCCGGGGGTCAGCACCTGCCAGAGCAGCGCCAGAAGTCCACCGGTCACACCCAGCATCAGCAGCGCGACCAGCAACTTTCGGGCGATCATCCGCGGCCTCGGGTCAGTTCGGAGAACCGGTGGCGCAGAGCGGCTCACGCGCCAGCAACGCCGCGAAATGCGTGTGCGTCAGCCAATCGGGATAGGGCCAGGCGTCCAACACCCGCCATCCGCCATCGCCAAACCGCAGCATGGCAGCGACATGGGTCGGAATGCCGTCGAGTCCGCTCGGCGTGCAGGTGACCAGCGCCAGCCGATAGCCAGCGGCGGCCAGCGCATCGAGCGTCGGCGCATCGGCCTTCGTTTCCGTGCGGATATCAAGCCCGGGGCGTCGAGGCGGCGTGAACATCAGCACGCCACGCAGCATGCTGCCGACCGCGTCGTCGGTGTCGCCGGGAACCAGCAAGGCCAGCCGGCGCGAAGGTGCCCCGCCGTCAGGTGCCTGTCCCGCAGGTGCGCCTCTGGCAGATACGCCTCCCGCCGATGCCTCTCCCGCAGGGACCCGATCCTCAGGTGAAATATCGCGCGCCGCCTGGTGCCCGAGCTGCCATAGCGTCGGCTGCGGCGGCTCAAGATCGAACCGCAACGATCGCACGAGCGCCACGGGCAGCACCAGGATCACTGCGATGGCGGCGACGCCGGCGCGCCCCGCCAGGCGCCCCTGCCGGATGACCCACCGCGCCACGGCCGGGCGCAGCGCCACCGCCAGCCCCAGCATCACCAGCAGCGACAACTGCGTCGAATAGCGGAAGTAGGAATGCGCCTGCGCAGCCATCCCCGGCGGGAAATGCGCGACGTAGGTGAACACCAGGAAACCGTTGAACAGCACGGTGACGCCGGCGATCATTCCGAGCAGCAGACTCTCGCGGCTCCAGCGATCCCGCCGGAACGCCGGCACCCAGGCGAGCAGCACCGCGGCCAGGCACAGGAAGAACGTTGCCTTCTCGAAGATCGCGCGCGCGATGGAGGCGAAAATCTGCGGCAGCAGCGGGAAATTCCATGCCGCGAAGGGCAGCGGCTCCAGCTCGCCGGCGACGAAGCCGCTGGTGACCACGAATACCCGCCACAGCAGATACAGAACCAGCCCCGGAACGAGCGTCGCCAGCACGGCCCCCACACCGCGCCCGCGCCGGATGCGCGGATGCGTCAGCACCAGGGCGAGCAGCGTCGCACCAATCGGCAGCAGCAGCCCGATCCCCGACTGCTTGATATTGACCAGCGCCGCCAGCACCAGCGCCAGGGCCGGCGCGCTCCGCGGCCTTGCTGCGTCGTGCGCCAACCCTTGCGCGCTGCGCGGCGTTGCCGTGTCGTGCGCCAGTTCCTCGATCAGCGCCACCGACAGCCACACCGCGAACAGCGAGGTCACCGCCAGCGGCGCCTCGCCGTAGGAGGCGAAGGAAACGCGCGGCACGAAGCCGGGATTGAGCGGCACCGCCAGCAGCAGGCCGGCCGCACAGGCCCACCACGGTGGCGTGCCGTCCCGCCCGGCCACCACGCGCGCCAACAGCAGCGCGGCGGCGCATTGCAGGGCGATGCTGAACAGGGCCATTGCGCCATCGGCGAGCCCGCCCGAGGCCACCGAGGCCCCGCTTGAGACTACCGAGGCAATGTAAGCGGCGAACTGCGTGTTGTACGGCGCCACCGGCAGGAAGGAGTAGCTGGGCGGCCGCAGCGCGGTGGGAAACATATCAAAATCGAACAGATAGGCCGCGTTCGGCAGCAGGTTCAGCCAGGTGTCGATCTGCGACGGCCGCAACGGCAGCATCACCAGCCACATCGGCAGCGACAGCAGCAGCAGGCGCCCAGCGCCGCGCAACGATCCGATGCGTTGCCGACACATCGGGCGCGCCAGGCAGGCAACACCGGCCACGGCGAGCACGACCAGCGGAATCCGCAGCGGCGCCGACGTGATCACCCCCCAGGTGGTCAGCACCAGGCAGACCAGGCCCCAACCGGCGACCAGCGCGATCTCCGGTTGCTCGCGCCGCGCGCTTGCCGCCGCGCCCAGCACCGCGAACAGCATCAGCGCCAACGCCAGCCCGGCGGCGCCCAGCAAATTGTGCGGCGACGGCAGATAGGCGCTCACGCCCGGCGACCGTCCACGCCGGGCGGACGACGCGGGTGCGGCGCGGCTGACGGTATTGCCGTGCCCGTGGCGCTCGCCAACAGGCGGCCAAGGATGCCGAACAGCACCGCGCACGCCGCCAGCGCGCACCACCAGGAATCCGTCACCACCTCATAGTTGACGCTGGCGACGGTCATGGCGGAGGTGAGCGCGGCATAGGCAAACGGCCGCAGCGCCTCCGGCAGCAGGCGTATCCGGTGCAGCAGCAGCAGGGCGAACACCAGTCCCAGCGCCGCGCCGAGGGCGCCAAGCTCCACCCACAGCTCCAGCCACTGGTTGTGCGGGTAGATTCCGCGCGCGTCGGTATAGATGTAGCGGACCAGCTCATCCGGACGGATCGGCAGGTGCGTGGCGGTTCGCAGACCCCAGCCCAGGATTGGGCGCTCGAATGCCCGCGCGGTCATGTAGTCCCAGATCTCCAGCCGGTTGATGGCGGAACCTTTGAGGAATGGCACCAGCGCCGTTTCCTGCGCGGCCAGCAGACGCAATGTCACCGGCAGCGCCGCCACGGACACCGTCACGCCCCACACCAGCCCGGTGCCAATTATGCGAGGCACGGCCCACGCCAGCAGCAGCACGCCGACGCCGAGGGCGACAGCGACACGCGCCGCCAGGCTCTGCGTCACCGCCAGCATCACCGCCATTGCAAGACCCAGCGCCCACACCGCCCACCACCGTCGGCGCCACCAGACATGTGCCAGCAGCGGCCAGGCGATCAGGATCAGATAGTCGAACCCGCGATTGTACTTCGTGGCAGCGTGGACGCCCGGCTTCGTGCTGATCGCCGATTCCAAGGGATAGCCCAGCCAGACATCGACACAGGCGACCGCAATGCCGGCCAACGTCGCGGCCAGCAGCACACGGTACAGCGTCTCGATCACCTCCGGCCGATCGGACCGCCCGGCGCGGAACACCAGCAACGCCACCAGCACGCCGGTCAGTCCCAGAGCGGCGCGCGCGCTCTCCCGCGGGTCGATGGACCACGTCACACTGGCCCAGCACAGCACCAGGAACAGGCCGGCGATTGCGGCGAGCGGGCGGTCGATCGGCGGCAACCCGCGCCCGGCGGCCAGCCCGGACAAGAGCTGCACCACCGCGAGGCCGATGATCATCGATGAATAGGCCGGGCCCGCTACCAGCCCGAGCGTCGGCAGGCCGGCGAAGACCAGCACCGGCGCCCACTGGTCGACGCCGCGCTCGATCGTCGTGGCGACGCCGCGCTCGATCGTCGTGGCGACGCCGCGCTCGATCGTCGTGGCGACGCCGCGCCCGATCCTCGTGGCGACGCCGCGCCCGATCCTCGTGGCGAACCGTGTCGGTAGCATCGGCGATCTGTCTCGCTTGACTGGGACGAAGTGGGCGCGGGTCATTAGGCGAGGCGGTGCCCCCGGCACAATACGCCGGCCGGCCATGCTGGCAGGCAGGCGCGGCGGGCAGGTGGTTGATCGGCCTCACCCGCCCTATATTCCGCGCGGCATGACCATGGAGTGGATGTGATGGCGGACGCGGACCCGGCGGTGCTGATCCCGGTGACGGTGCTCACCGGCTATCTCGGCGCCGGCAAGACCACCTTGCTCAACCGCATCCTGACCGAGCGGCACGGCCGCAAGTATGCGGTGGTGATCAACGAGTTCGGCGAGCTCGGCGTGGACAACGACCTTGTCGTGGATACCGACGAGGAAGTGTTCGAGATGAACAACGGCTGCGTCTGCTGCACGGTGCGTGGCGACCTGATCCGCATCGTCGGCGGGCTGATGAAGCGGCGCGACAAGTTCGACGGCATCATCATCGAGACGACCGGGCTGGCCAATCCGGCGCCGGTCGCGCAGACCTTTTTCGTGGATGAGGGGGTGCGGGCGAAGACGCGGCTCGATGCGATCATCACCGTGGTGGACGCGAAGCACCTGCCGGCGCGGCTGGAGGACAGCCATGAGGCGGCGGACCAGATTGCGTTCGCCGACGTCATCGTCCTGAACAAGACCGACCTGGTGTCGCCGGAGGAGCTCGCCGAGGTCGAGGCCAAGATTCGCGCGATCAACCGTTTCGCGACGATCCATCGAACGGAGCGCGCGGCGCTGCCGATCGACCAGGTGCTGGGCCGCGGTGCATTCGATTTGAATCGCATGCTGGAGATGGTGCCTGGTTTTCTCGATGGCGAGGACGAGCACGAGCACAACGATGACGTCACCTCGGTCAGTTTCGAGGCGGAGAGGCCGATCGATCCGGAAAAATTCAATGCCTGGATCGGGCTGCTGCTGCAGGACAAGGGGCCGGATCTGCTGCGGACGAAGGGCATCCTGTCATACGCCAATGACGATCGCCGCTTTGCGTTCCAGGCGGTGCACATGATCGCCGACGGCGATTTCATCGGCCCGTGGAAGCCGGGCGAGAAGCGGGTGAGCCGGTTGGTGTTCATCGGCCGCAACCTGAGCCGCCCGCTGCTGCGGCGCGGGTTCGAATCGTGCCAGGTGGATTGAGGCGGTGAGGGGTTGGAGGAACGGGAAGGGGTGGGAGACTCTCCCCCTCCCCTTGAGGGCTTGGGCCGCGAAGCGGACCAAGGTTCGGGGAGGGGTTGGCGCACTGTTGGAAACTTTGGTGCGGCGCGAACCCCTCCCCCCATCCCCCTCCCTCAAGGGGAGGGGGAGTAAGAATAAGCCATGAGTGAAACGGTTACGGCGAACTTCCTGATCGACCATCGCGGCGTCACCCGCGAGCTGGGTGCCTTCGTCGTCGCCGCGCGATTCGATCGTGCCGGGCGCACCGCCGCCTTCGCGTTGGGCGACGGCACACTGCGCCTGGTCGATCTGGCTGATCGCGAGACATGGCGCGAGGTGGCGGTGCACGACGGCGCCACGCTGGCACTGGCACCGGACGCCGAGGCGCGCGGCTTCGTTTCGGGCGGCGATGACGGAACGTTCCGCCGCATCGCCGCCGACGATACGGTCAGCGACATCGCCGCCTTCGGCATGAAATGGGTCGAGCAGGTAGCCAGCCACCCGAGCGACAAGGGCCATGGCCTGCTCGCCTGCGCTGTCGGCAAGCAGGTGCATCTGTTCGACGGCACCGGCCACAAACTGAAGACGCTGGATCACCCGTCCTCCGTCACCGGCCTGGCGTTCGACACCAAGGGCAAGCGCGTCGGCGCCTCACACTACAACGGCGCAACGCTATGGTTCGTCGCGGCGAAGACCGACAGCCCGCGCCGGCTGGAGTGGAAAGGCAGCCACACCGCGATCGCCATCCACCCGGAAGGCGAGTCACTGGTCACGGCGATGCAGGAGAACGCGCTGCACGGCTGGCGCCTGTCCGACGGCCAGCACATGCGCATGAGCGGCTACCCAACAAAGACCCAGTCGCTGAGCTTCAGCCGCACCGGCAAGTGGCTGGCGAGCAGCGGGGCGGACGCGATGGTGATCTGGCCGTTCTTCGGTGGTGGGCCGATGGGCAAGGCGCCGCTGGAGCTGGCCGGCGGCGACGGCGTCACCTGCACCCAGGTCGCCTGCCATCCGCGCGACGAGCTGGTCGCCGGTGGATTCAACGACGGACTGGTCGTGGTGGCAGACATCAACTCGTCCCGCGTCCTGCCGATCGCGCCACCCGAGCATGGTCCGGTCTCCGCGCTGGCCTGGAGCCCGGACGGCGCGTTCATGGCGGTCGGGACTGAAACCGGGTATGCGGGGATTCTGGATTTCTCGAAGCGGTAGTCTAGAGATCCCCGGGTCAAGCGCCCAGCGGCAGGCTCCGAGATCGCAGACAGGGCAAGACCATGGCGCTTCCCGTGAAGCGCTGGAAGTGCGCGCCCGCGATGCCTATCTGACCATCCGTGACCGCTCCCGCCTGTGAGGATCTCCATGCCAGAAGCCAAAAGAGCGCGCGCCGTCGGTTTCAATCACATTGCGCTTGAAGTGGGCGATATCGAGGCAGCGCTGGCGTTTTACGCACAGCTCTTCGACTTCGAGCTTCGCGGGAAAAGCGAGGACATGGCCTTCATCGACCTGGGCGACCAGTTCCTCGCGCTGCAAAAGGGACGCAGCCAGAAGTCGGACGACGGTCGCCACTTCGGGCTCGTGGTCGACGACAAGGACGCCGTCCGCCAGGCGCTGGCCGAGGCGGGCATCGAGACGCTGCCTGGACGTTTCCTCGACTTCCGCGACCCCTGGGGCAATCGCGTCGAGATCATTGGCTACGACAACATCCAGTTCTCCAAGGCGCCGAACGTGTTGCGCGGCATGGGGCTGACGCATCTTTCCAAGAACGCGAAGGCGATCAAGGAGCTTGCCGAAAAGGGAATGGCGCCCGGCTGAGGCTCGCGAACAGCCCGCCGCACGGCCCTGGCGCTCGCCACCGCCGAGGCGCTGACCACCTGCGACGCGACGTATCCGGAGCTCGCCATCCGTCGCGGCGCGCCGCTCGCATCACCGACAAGGCGCTGCGCCGGGCCGTCACGCAGCATGGGCTGACCGTTCTGCCGGCGTGACCTGCCCCCGGCGTGAGCCGCCCAATGGTTAACCGCTCATTAATGCATCCTATGGTATGCAAACGCCGCTTCTTGTCCGTCACCCCGGATCGCCCTAACTGATCGCGCCATGAACACCGAACCCGAAAAGAACCCCACCGACCCCGGGACCGCCGCCGGCGCCCCGGAAACCCCGGAGCAGCTCATGCAGGCCGCCTCGGCCCGCATCGCCGAGCTGGAAGCCGAGCGCGACGAGATGAAGGACCGCTGGGTCCGCGCCGAGGCCGAAACCTCCAATGTGCGTGCGCGCACCCGCCGCGAGATCGACGAAACCCGGCAATACGCGGTGCAGAAATTCGCCGCCGACGTGGCAGAGGCCGCGGAGAACCTCCGCCGCGGGCTGGACGCGATCCCCCAAGCCACCGAGGACGAACCGGAGATCGTCTCACGTCTGCGCGAGGGTTTTGCTGGCGTCGAGCGCAGCTTCCTGGCGCTGATGGAACGCAACGGCATCAAGCGCGAGGACCCTACGGGGCAGAAATTCGATCCCAACATGCACCAGGCGATGGCGGAGCAGGAGAGTGCCGCGCACGTGCCCGGCACGGTGATGCATGCCTGGACCCTGGGATGGACCCTGAACGGGCGCCTGCTGCGTCCCGCCATGGTGGTCGTCGCCAAGGCGCCGCCGGACGAGATCACCGCGGACCGCCATCCGGTTGACACCATTGCCTGAAGGGGGGCGCCAGATGCGGTTGCCTGACGGCGGGCGCCAGATGCGGGCGTTCGCCGGGGGGCATGTTTGCTCGCCGCGCGTGCCTGATGGCATCGTTTGGACGAACTTCCGACGCCCGAGACCCTTGCCGGAGCGGGTCGACCCCCATACATCCATGGCATTCCCACCGTGGGGACTCACGCGGTGCTTCGGGCCGCCTGTGTCCGCTAAAAGGAGCTTACCTCAATGACTAAAGTCATCGGCATCGACCTCGGCACCACGAACTCCTGCGTTGCCATCATGGAAGGCAAGGACGTTCGGGTCATCGAGAACACCGAGGGTGCGCGCACCACCCCCAGCATGGTCGCCTTCTCCGACAGCGGCGAGCGGCTGGTCGGCCAGTCGGCCAAGCGCCAGGCCGTCACCAACCCGACCAACACGCTGTATGCCATCAAGCGGCTGATCGGCCGCCGCTACGACGACCCGATGGTCGGCAAGGACAAGGGCCTGGTGCCCTACGCCATCGTGCGCGCCGACAACGGCGACGCCGTGGTCGAGGCGAAGGGGCAGAAATACTCGCCGAGCCAGATCAGCGCCTTCATCCTGGGCAAGATGAAGGAGACCGCCGAGGCCTACCTTGGCGAGCCGGTAACCCAGGCGGTCATCACCGTCCCGGCCTACTTCAACGACAGCCAGCGCCAGGCCACCAAGGATGCCGGCCGCATCGCCGGGCTGGAGGTGCTGCGCATCATCAACGAGC
>PLXO01000279.1 GCA_003151425.1 Acetobacteraceae bacterium | reverse complement strand
GGCCGTCGCCCCACCGGCCGTGGCCCCACCGGCCGCGGCTGCAGCGCCCGAGGCCGACCGTCCGGCGGCGCCGGCCCCACGACCGGGTTCCCCGCGCCCGACGCCGGCGGCGTCTCCAGGTCACGGCGACCGTCGGACCGGACCGGGCGACCGCATTCCCCCGCGTCCGCCCAGCAAGGCGGAAATCTTTGTCGAGGGCGATTACGTCGTCTATCCAACCCACGGTGTCGGCAAGGTCGAGCGGATCGCCGTCGAGGAGATTGCCGGCCATCGGCTGGAGCTGATCCACATCACCTTCGAAGAGAACCGCATGACGTTGCGCGTGCCGGTCGCCAAGGCACGCAGCGCCGGCTTGCGGAAGCTCGCCACGCGCAAGCTGTTCGACGACGCGATGGCGGTGCTGAAGGGACGCGCCCGCATCAAGCGCACGATGTGGTCCCGCCGCGCCCAGGAATACGAGGCGAAGATTAATTCGGGAGACCCCCTGGCAATCGCCGAAGTGGTGCGCGACCTGCACCGCAACGCCGCCCAGCCCGATCAGAGCTTCTCCGAGCGGCAGATCTACGAGGCCGCGATGGACCGGCTGGCCGCCGAACTGGCGGCGCTGGACAAGACCGACAAGCCCACCGCCGTGACCAAGCTGGGAGACTATCTGAAGACGGTGTGACCCCGCGGCGCTCGTGCCGCGGCCGTGGAGGTCGCCACGAAACGACCGCCGCGCAGCCCGGGTGGCGGAATGCGCCTCGCTATTCCGACCTAGGTGGGCGACGACCACGGCCGGCGAAGATCGGCGAAAAAGCGCGGCACATCCCGCCACTCGCGATCCGCGTCGCAGCACCGAGCTGTTCCAACCGCCTCGCAGCGACGGCCTCGGCTCGGCGAGCACTGACCGTTCCGCAGACCATATGATCCTGCCACGCCCGCGTAGTGGCCCCCGGCGTCAGCTCTGCGACTTCTCGTCCGGGCTCGGGCCGACGCCGCGCAGCTTCACCACGCCCGACAGCGCGTCGAACCAGAACGTGGCGCCGACCAGCGTTGACAGCGCCGTGATGATCCAGCCGATCAGACGCGAGGTACAGGCGACGAACCCGACGCTATGCGGGTCGATCGGCCATCCGATCGGCAATCCCATCGATCCGAGGGCGTTCAACGCCGCGGTCGGGTCCTGGGTCGGCACCAGCGCAAGCGTGATTTTCGGCTGCTGCCACAACGTCTGAGCGACATGCAGCGCATCGATATTAAGCGCAATCGCGATGACCAGGCCGAAAATGAAGCAATAGAGCTGCGTCCAGCGCTTGTAGGAGCCGGAGACGCGGTCCATCGACGAATCGAACCAGGCCGCGACGGCCTGTCGCATCTTGTCCACATTGCCGCCCGCGCGATCCGCCATGCCGGCCAGCATCGTCTTCATCTGGTTGTCGCTGGCCAGCAGAGGGCTGCCGGCGATCGCCGTCTTCATAGTTGCCGCCGTGCCGGGGCCAATCTGCACCGCGTCGAGCAACGCGTCGGCGAAATGCAGCGGCGCGATATAGGACGGCTTGTTGGTCAGCGCGTCAACGGTCGTTGCCGTACCGGAATCCCGCGGGCTGATCAGCGCGTGCTGGTAGAGTTGTTGCGCGAGCCCGGTGAAGTTGGGATCGTTGACCAGCGCCTGCACGCCGGCGAGCAGCGTGTTGGCGCGCCACGACATGATGGTGGCCCAGGTCTCGGTGAGCAGCCCGCAGACCAGGCTGACCGTCAGAAATGTGAAGACAACTCCAACCGCGACGTCGAGAACCGAGCTGTTAAACATTCTGCCCTTCCCGCGTGGTACCGTGTCGGTGGCGACCCGTTATGCGAGCGGACCATTGCAGGACCCGAAACACAGGTCAAGCGCATCGACGCGATGGCAGCTGTTCTCATTATGGCCGGGATGGGCACCCTCATCGTCATGGCCGGGCTTGACCCGGCCATTCCCGCCAGCACCGTGCTGCGACGGATGGCCGGGTCTGATCCCCGGATCAAGTCTGGGGACGGCCATGACGGTGAGGCAACGTCGTCGCGCCATAATGAGAATTGCTGATGCGACGGGGCAGGGCAATCGGGTGAAGCAATGGGCCCGCCCGGAGGTTGCTGTCATTGCGACCGTAGCGAAGCAATCCCCCGCCGGTTGCGCACCCTCGTGGGGATTGCCGCGTCGCTTCGCTCCTCGCAACGACAGTAAACCGCCCGATCGTCCGCCTCTCCTACGTTCACCCGATTGCCCCGCGCAACGGGGCGTCGGCACGACAGGGTAACTGCGCAACAGCTTGCGTGGGTGCGACAATGCGCGCGACGCCGTCCCGGTCCGGTGGTTGAGGGTGCCTCTCGACCTGGTCATCGCGGTGCACCCGCACAGGCAACGAACGTGCGGCTACGACCCTAGCGGCAATCCCGAAGACAGCGACTGCAACAGGAAGTTCTGCAACTGCGCCACGTGCCCATCGCGCGCGGCACCGGGACGGCGGCGGATGACCATATCCCACGACCCGGGCAGCGACCGCTCGGCGGACGGACGCGCCAGCCGGCCGCTCGCCAGCTCGAAATCGATCAGCGGCCGGCGCCCCAGCGCGATGCCGGCGCCCGCGACCGCGGCGGTGATCGCCGCGTGGAAGGTGCTGAACCGCACGATCGTCACCTTCGCCCGCGCCCCCGCGCCGAGCAGGTCGAGCCAAGTGGCCCAGCCCTTCTCTGTGCTGGTGCCGTGATCCTCCTCCAGTAGATTGTGCCGCAGCAGCTCGTCCGCCTGCCCGCTCAGGCCCAGCGATGGGCTGCACACCGGGAACACCGTCTCGCTGAACAGCATCGTGTCGCCGTCCGACAGCGCGCCCGGCCGCGCGCGAAGGATGGCGAGATCGAGTCCCTCGCGCACCATGTCCGGCTCCTGCTCGGTGGCGTACACCTTCCACTGCACCGAGGGATGCCGCGCGGCGAAGGCCGCCAGCAGCGGCGCCAGCCACAGCGACGCCACGGAGTGGCTGGCCGAGATCGCCAGCACCGGGCGCGTGCGCCGCACGCGCTCGCGCACCGCTTCGCAGGCCGAGCCGAGCTGGGCGAAGGCCGCGTCCACCGCCCCCAACAACGCCGCGCCATCCGCGGTGACCTCAGTTCGGCTGGTCCCGGCGCCGTTGCGCGCGCGGGTCAGCAGCGTGGCGCCGAGCGCGTCCTCCAGCTTGCGGATCTGGTGGCTGACCGCGCTGGTGCTGAGATGCAGCGTCGCCGCGGCGTGGACGAAGCTGCCATGTCGCGCGACCGCGGCGAAGGCGCGCAGGGCAGCCAGGGGAGGGATGCGCTCGACCATCGCCATGCAATATAGCTCAACAGCGATTGAAAAACCTGCGTTTGCGCCGCGCCGCGCCGGGCGCCCAGAATGCGCGGCGGAACGAGATGGGAGTCGCCGGTGTATTTCGACCTGAGACTTTGGCGCATGACCGCCGGCCTGCGCGGGCGCATCGCGCTCGCGGTGCTGCTGGGCCTGCTGGCGCTTGGCTGCGGCATCGCGCGCTTCGTCTTCCTCGGCCAGTTCCTCGCCCGCGTGTTCCGTGGCGCGCCGGCTGCGGACCTTGTCCCGCCGCTGGTCGCCACCGCCGTGGCGATCGTGCTGCGCGCCGCGCTGGACCACGCCCGCACGGTGATCGCGCACCGCACCTCCACCCAGGTGCAGGAGACTTTGCGCGGCCGGCTGTACGACAAGATCGTCTCCCTCGGTCCCGCCTGGTTCGGCGCCGAACGGACCGGCGGCGTCATGCTGTCGGTGGTCGACGGCGTCGAACAGTTGCAGACCTTCTTCGGCCAGTACCTGCCGCAGGTGGCGATCGCCATCTGCGCGCCGCTGGCGATCTTCGCCGTGATCGCCGCGTGGGACGTGCCGGTCGCCCTGGTGATGCTCGCGGCGGCGCTGTTCTCTCTGGTGGTACCGTCCACCATCCAGCGCAACAGCGGCCAGGCATCGCGCGCGCGCCAGGACGCCTTCAAGGCGTTCGGCGAGGAATTCCTCGACGCGGTGCAGGGCCTGCCGACGCTGAAGGCGTTCGGCCAGAGCGGTAGCTATGGGCGGATGCTGGCGGAGCGCGCGCGGGCGCTGTCCGACAGCACGCTGTGGGTGCTGGCTGCCAGCGTGATGGGGCGCGGCTTCACCGATCTCGGCGTGGCGATGGGGGCGGCGGCGGCGCTGGCGCTCGGCGCCTGGCGCGTGCAGCACGGGGTGATGAGCATCGAGGCGCTGCTGATCGTCCTGATGGCCGGCACCGAGATTTTTCGTCCACTGCGCGATCTGCGCACCGTGCTGCACCAGGGCATGGTCGGCCAGGCGGCGGCGGCCGGGATCAACGCGCTGCTCGACGCGCCGGTCACCGCGCCCGCCGCGCCAGCGCACCCAATCGATGCGGCGGAGCTGGCTGCTAGCATCGCATTCGAGCAGGTCAGCTTCGCCTACCCCGGCGGTCGCAGCGCGGCGCATCGAGGACTCGACTTCGCGATCGCGGCCGGCGAGCGCGTCGGCATCGTCGGGCCGAGCGGTTCCGGCAAGTCAACGATCGTGCGTCTGCTGCTGCGGCTGCACGATCCCGAATCCGGAACGATCCGCATCGGCGGGCAAGACCTGCGCGCGCTCGACCCCGAAATGGTTCGCCAACTGATCGCGGTCGTGTCGCAGGACACCTACCTGTTCCACGGCACGGTCGCCGAAAACCTGCGCCTCGGGCGGCCCGACGCGACCGACGCCGACCTGATCGAGGCCGCGCGCGCCGCCAACGCGCACGAGTTCATCACCGCGCTGCCGGACGGCTACGCCAGCGTGATCGGCGAGCGCGGCACGCGCCTGTCGGGCGGGCAGCGCCAGCGCATCGCCATCGCCCGCGCGCTGCTGCGCGACTCGCCGACCCTGGTGCTGGACGAGGCGCTGTCCTCGGTCGACGCCGAGAACGAGGCGGTGATCCAGCAGGCGCTGGACCGGCTGATGCGCGGGCGCACCACGCTGATCCTGGCGCATCGCCTGTCCAGCGTGATCGGTGCCGATCGTATCCTGGTGCTGGACGATGGCCACGTCGCGCAATCCGGAACGCATGGGCACTTGATCGTTCAGGATGGGCCGTATCGCCGCCTGATGGGTCCGCAGCTTGCCGAGCGCGACGACACGATCGATGCGCTGCCGCCACGTGACAACGTCGCCGCCGAGATCGAGGACACCGCCACCACGCCACGCGCGCGCCCGTTGTCCGAGGAAGCGGCCGACGTGGGCTGGCGCGAAACCATCGCCACGCTGCTCGGCTTCGTCCGACCGTGGCGGCGGCAGCTTGCCGTGGTGGTGCTGTGCGGCGTCGGCCGCGTCGCCGCCTTCATCGGCGTCGGTGTGCTGGGCGCGCTCACCATCGGCGCGGTGCGCGCCGGCACGCCGATCCTGGGACTGGTGATCGCGCTGCTCGCCGCCGCCCCGCTGACCGCGCTGCTGCACTGGCTGGAGTCCTGGCTGGCGCACGCCATGGCCTATCCGCTGCTGGCGGAGATGCGGGTGGATTTGTATCGAAAACTCGACGCGCTGGCGCCGGGCTATCTGTTGCATCGCCGGTCCGGCGACATCGTAGCGCTGGCCACGCAGGACGTGGAGACGGTCGAGTATTTCTTCGCCCACACCATCGCCCCCGCGTTCGTTGCCGTGCTGGTGCCGATCAGCGTGTTGGCAGTCCTACTGTGGATCGCCTGGCCGCTGGCGCTGGCGCTACTGCCGTTCCTCGCCTATGCCGCGGCCTCGCCGTTGTTCGGACGCAAGCGGATCGATCGCCTTGGCTCCGCGGCACGTGGCGCGCTCGGCGAGCTGGGCGCCCACGTCACCGAAACAATCCAAGGGCTGGCCGAGCTGATCGCCTTCGCCGCGGTCACACGGCGGCGCGACTCGTTCATGCAGGCGGTGCGGCGCGGCCAGGCGCTGCGGCTGGTGCTGCTCGGCGATCTCACCACGCAGACCGCGGGGCTGGAGGTGGCGACCGGTCTCGGCGGCCTGGCCGTCGCCGCGGTCGGCGCGCCGCTGGTGCTGCATGGCTGGATCGCCGCGCCGATGCTGCCGCTGCTCATCCTGATCTCCGTCGCCGCATTTCTGCCGGTCTCCGAGATCGCCCAGGTCGGCCGTCAGCTCGCTGATACGATTGCGTCGACACGGCGGCTGCACGTCGTCCACGCGGAACCGGTCGCGATCACCGACGGGCCGCTTGAACCGGTGCCGCACCAAGGCGGGTCCGCGGTGGATTTCGTCGATGTCGGCTTTACCTATCCGGGCCGCGATCAGCCCGCCCTGCGCGAGGTCAGTTTCGCGGTGCCCGGGGGCGCGACCGTCGCGTTGGTCGGTCCGTCCGGTGCCGGAAAGACCACGATCGCCAACCTGCTGCTGCGCTTCTGGGACCCGACACGCGGCGAGATCCGGCTGGATGGCGTCGATCTGCGCCGGCTGACGCTGGACGGGTTGCGCGGACGCATCGCGCTGGTGGCGCAGGACACCTATCTGTTCAACGACACGCTGGAGGCGAATGTCCGGCTTGCCCGTCCCGACGCCTCGCGCGATCAGGTCGAGCAGGCGCTGCAACGCGCGGCGCTCGCGGAATTCGTTGCAGGATTGCCCGAGGGATTGCGGACCCGAGTCGGTGAACGTGGCGTGCAATTGTCGGGCGGACAGCGCCAGCGCGTGGCGATCGCGCGGGCCTTCCTGAAGGATGCGCCGATCCTGGTGCTGGACGAGGCGACCTCGCATTTGGATACGATCAGCGAACAACTGGTGCGAGCCGCGCTGGATGCGCTGATGGTCGAACGCACGACCATCGTGGTGGCGCACCGGCTGTCGACGATCCGGAACGCCGACCTGATCCTGGTGCTCGAGGCAGGACGCGTGATTGAGGCCGGCACGCATGCGGAATTGCTGGCGGAGCGCGGTGCCTACGCGCGGCTGGTGGAGCGGCAGATGGCCGGCGTGGCGGTGTCACGCGCGGCGGAGTAGGCGCCGGATGAGGTGAGAGAGGCGAAGCTTTGACGCTCCTTCGTTCACCTGAGCCTTGACATACGCATATCTATGCGCATGATGTTCGTATGAACAAGATGACCGACCGCCGGCCAACCAATGTAAGCCTCCCCGACAATCTGGTCGAAGAGGCCAAGGCGTTGGGCATCAACCTCTCGCGGGCCTGCGAAAGCGGCCTCGCGGCGGCATTGCAGGCCGAGCGAGGCCGCCAATGGAAGATCGACAACAAGGCGGCCTTTGACGCCTATAATCTTTGGGTCGCTGAGCATGGATTGCCGCTGGACGAGTTTCGGCAGTTTTGACCCAATTCACGGTCTATCCGATGCCACGCTCACGACCCGGCTATGTCGTTGATGTGCAATCGCGTCTGCTTGACGACCTATCGACCAGGGTCGTGATCCCGCTGATCCCGAAACGCGTTGCCCCAGCCATTCCGGTCAAAACGCTCAACCCGCTTTTCTCCATCAAGGGCGGGGAATACGTCCTGATGACGCAGAACATGGCCAGCGTGCCGAACGTTCAGCTACGCGCTCCGGTCGGTACCCTTTCAGCGCAACGCGACCATATCGTCCGCGCAATCGACGCGCTTCTCAGCGGTATCTGACGTTGCACCAACCACAATCTACGCCTGCTATGTTGGACCGCGAGGGTATCGTATTCTGATTGCTACCACGCCGTAAGGAACTGACATGCGCCCAGAAGTTCATAGGATCGGCCTGCCGATAGCCGGGCGGTTGGCGATCATGGCTCGCCCGCGCGCCAGCGACTGGCTCGATGACGAAATCTCGGGATGGCGTGCGGAGGGTATCGATATCGTCGTAAGCCTCCTCGAACCCGAGGAAGTCAGCGAACTCGGCCTTCGCAGGGAAGCGGGTCTCTGCCGAGAGCAAGGAATGGAGTTCATTTCGTTCCCCATTCCAGATCGCGGCGTGCCCGCAGCATTGCGCGAGGCGAGGGCTCTTGCTCAAACCGTGGCAACCAAGATCGCTGAAGGCAAGGCTGTCGCCGTGCACTGTCGAGCGGGAATCGGGCGTTCTTCTCTCATCGCCGCATGCGCGTTCGTTTGCTCGGGATTTGATCCGGAAACGGCATTGGACCTGATCGGCAAATCGCGGGGTGTGAGAGTCCCGGATACCGAAGGACAACGCGATTGGGTCATAGCCTTCCGAGATGCAATTACCTTGGATGCATGATCGCGTACTCCATACGATACACGGTCTAAATTGCCTGCCCGCCACGGTCACAGACTCGCAACGGATGCGGACCTACAAACCTAGCTTGAACAGCGTAGCAGCAACAGGGGGAATGCCACATGCCGCCGCTCTGCAGCCAAGCCGCCACCGTGTCACGCCGCACCGCGCTGGCGGGTGTCGGCGTTTCCCTCAGCGGCGCGCTGGCCGCGCCAGCGCTCGCCGATGAAGCCGCGATCTGGCACCGCGATTACTGGGCAGAAAAAACCCGCGGGTCCGAGACGATCAAGCTGGCAATGTATCGCAAGCGCGTTGGCGCGCCCCGTCCCGGCGAGAAACCGCTGCCGGTAGTCTTCCTGGTGCACGGCTCCTCGATCGCGGCGCTGGCGAGCTGGGACCTGAGCGTGCCGGGGCATGGCGAATACTCGACCATGAACGTGTTCGCCCGGTACGGCTACGACGTGTGGACGATGGACCACGAGGGCTACGGCAAGTCGAGCCGCACCGACGGCAACTCTGACATTGCCAGCGGGGTCGCCGACCTGACCGCGGCGATGGCGGTGATCGCGCACGAGACCGGCCAAACGCGCTGCCATTTCTTGGGCGAATCGTCCGGCGCGCTGCGGGCCGGCGCTTTCGCCATGGCGGCCCCGCAGCATGTCGACCGGCTTGTGCTGAGCGCGCTGACCTACACCGGCAAAGGCTCGCCCACGCTCGGCAAGCGCGCCGAACAGGTCGAGTATTATCGGACGCACAATCGCCGCCCGCGCGACCGGGCAATGATCGAAAGCATCTTCACGCGCGACAAGCCCGGCACCACGGATGCCGCGGTGGCGCCGGCGTTGGCGAACGCCGAACTGGTGTATGGCGACAGCGTGCCGACCGGCACCTATCTCGACATGACCGCACACCTGCCGGTGGTCGATCCGACGAAGATCGCCGCACCGGTCTGCATCGCGCGCGGTGAATATGACGGCATCGCGACGAACGAGGATCTCTGGGATTTCTTCCGCCAACTGCCCAACGGCGATCGCCAGTTCGCCATCATCGCACACGCGGCACACGCGCTTGGCACCTGCCGCAACCGTGCGGCGTTCTGGCACACGGCGCAGGCGTTCCTGTCGATGCCGCCGGCGCCGCCGATCGGATGAGCCAGCCGTGACGACCGTCGACATCAACAGGGCCAAGACCACCCTCTCCGCCCTGCTGGCCGAGGTCGAGCAAGGCGAGCAGATCGTCATCACGCGCAACGGCAAGCCGATCGCCCAGCTCACCCGTATCGAGCCAATCCTACGCCGCCAGCGAGGTCTGCTTCGCACGCTGCCGAGATGGCGCGACTTCACGTTCGATCCATCGGTGTTTGCCCCGTTGGCGGACGAGGAACTGGCGGCGGACGGTTGGCCGGTTTGACCGACCGCTATCTGGCTGACGCCTGCACGCTGGTCATTTTCTATGCCGCGGGCCCAATGAGCCGGACCGTCCAGCAAGTGATGCGCGATAGCGATGTCGCCATCTCTGCGATCAGGGTGTGGGAGATCACAGGCGGTGTTTGGCAAATCCGGGCTGCACCCGGGCCGCGTGGCGGCGTCAAACCGCCGCTGATCGGCAAGCCCGCCCGCTACACGAACCCCTTGACTCCCGTTTGTAAGATCACTATATCTACTAAACGCAGTGCAGGGAGTGAACGGATGACTGACAACGACGCGCTAGAACGGGCGGCACGCGAGGATTTGAAACATCGGCCGATGTTTCTCCTCTCCTATTCCAGCTTCGATGGCCCCAATCCGGCTGGCACGGATTGCCGGTTCTTGAGCCTAGGTTGGGCGCAGTACGACCAAAGAGCCGCGAGCCTCAAAATCCTGCGGCACACCGGCGACCGATGGAGTCGGCAAAGTGAAGAAATCCCTCTGCATCGCGCGATTGACGGGGTTATTTTCCTTTCAGAGGCAATAATGGCGCTACAAAAAGGTAGCGAGGGTAACCACTTGCACAACCTTCAAATCCGCGCTGGCACCTTCGTGAATCAGAACGAAGACGTTCGCATTCAATCTGGTATAGAGTCACCTGATGCCTTCGCGCGTGAACTCACGACACCGGCCGTGATCGGGCAGCTCGCCACCCTTCGTCGGAATCTTAATGAGCTTCAAGAAAAGGGCTGGATCGACTAGGCTGCTGGTCAGCGGAACTTCAGACTTGGGAGCCTACTTAGGTTTTCTGTTCATCGGCTACTCAGACACTGACAAGTGGCGTTCGCCCTTCCCATGCCGGGGATCGGTGCCACGAGACGCGCGTTGGCGGGGTGGAGGGTCTAAGAGTCTGTCCGGGAACATTTCTAGGCGCGACATAGCCTCCTGACCATGAAGCGGATCGACGCCATCATCAGAAAAGCCCGTGCCTTGTTCGCTAACCGATTCTAAAGACTCGATTTATTCCCGGACGGACACTAAGGCAACTCAATGAACCTGGCGGAGTGCATGACCAGATGACCCTGGCGAATCGCTTAGCTGTTGCCGCGGCTACGCTTCTCCTGTCCGGGGGGATGATAACGCCCCGCAGCTATGGGGCGCCGGATAAGGCAGAATATGAATTGCAGGAGCGCTGCGGACGGCGAGCTAGCGAAATGTTCGAGAAGGGGTATGCAAGCGGGTTCGAAACTACAGATAACGGCTACCGTACTTACACGTATGAGAATAACTACAACGTTGCACTTAACAAGTGCTATATGGTCATAAAAACTACGACACACGGTAGGGGAAATAAGTCTGATCCACCGTACGACGTGATAGACAAGGAGTTGCGCGATGTGAACAGCAACAGGCAAATCGGCTATGTTGTTTACCTGAATGGACAACCTCCAAAACCGGGTTCCTGCGAGGTGGCGAACCGCCCTTGTCAGTCTTCCGAAGGGTGGGATGCGTTGGCGGCGCCCTTCATGGACTGGTAGGTCCTGACATAGTTGGATCTACTCCCTCATAGCGCCGATGGGGTTAAGGTCTATGATCCAGTGCGGCGGATCGAACGTCTCGAAAAGCGCTCAGGTCTCATCGGCCAGACTGGGGCTCCATTCTAACAATCATACTTCGCCACGAAGGTTCTTGGCAACGAGAAACTTGATCACTTCGCGCTGCCGAAGTCGTGCCAGCATGAGTTTCCGCTCCAGACTCTATAGCCGGGTGCGCAACAGATTCCCCCACCCGGGCACCGGAACCGTGTGGCCGATCGTTCGCAGCGCGCCCCACAGCGTGACCTGGTTCGTCGTCACCACCGGCTTCCCGAGCGTCGCCTCCAGCCGGTCGACGATCCCCTGCGTGCGCCAATTGCCGCAGGCCAGCATCACCGCGTCCGCGTCCGGCTGATCGACCTCGCACCCCAGATCGAACGCTGTCGCTTCATCGAGCAGCCCGATTTCCAGGTTAGCCACATGCCCCAGCGCGCGGTGCGCCAGCACGTGCACGCCGCTGGCCTCGATGAAGGCGGCGGCGATGCGGTTCACCTCATCGCTCCATGGCGCGGCGATGACGATCTTGCGTGCCCCCAGCACCTCCAGCGCCTGCATCATCGCGGTCGACGCGGTGGTGGCGGGCTTGCCGGAGGCATCGGTGATGCGCCGGATCAGCTCCCGATCATAACCAATCCCCTTGCGCGATGACGGCGCGGTGGCCGCCAGCACGATCACGTCCACATCCGCGTCGGCCAGCTTGCGGCTTTCCTGTTCGATCTCCTCGACGATGCTGATCGTGGCATTCGGATCGACGGTACGTAGTACCAGCCGAGCGGTGTGCAGCGAGATGTCGACCGGCAGGATCCGGCGATACTCGATCTCCTGTGTCGTGCTGGACGATGGCGCCAGCAGGCCGATCCGTTTAGTGTCTTCGCGTCGTGCCACGGGGCATCTCCCGATTGTTCTCGTCACGCACCATCAACAAGGATGTCCAGCACCCGCGAGAGTGTAAAAAGTTCGGGTTAGTACGTCCACTTGCATCCCATGCCTTCGCCGTTCCTCGTTCCGATAATGGCACAATCAAGCCGCCGCATCCTGCGGCAGCCGTCGCACCCGCAGACGGCGAATGCGCCGCGGATCAGCCTCCAGCACGCGGAACTCGAAGCCACCCGGGTGGCTGACGACCTCGCCCTTGGCGGGCACCCGGCCGGCAAGCGTGAACACCAGGCCGCCGACCGTTTCGATGTCGGCATCGCGCTCGTCCTCGCTCAGCACCGGGCCGACGCGCGCCTCGAAATCCTCCACCGGCAGGCGGGCATCGACATCCAGCGCGCCGTCGGGGCGTTCGGTCACCAGCGGCCGCTCGGCCTCGTCATGCTCGTCGGAGATCTCACCGGTGATCGTTTCGACCAGGTCCTCGATCGTCACCAGCCCGTCGATGCCGCCATACTCGTCCACCACCAATGCCAGATGCATGTGCGCCTGGCGCATCTGCGCGAGCAGGTCGAGCACCGGGATTTGCGGCGCCACCATCAGCGGGCGTCGCAGGATCGCCTCGATCGAGAACGCCTCCGGCCGGCCGACATAGGTGAACACGTCCTTCAGGTCGATCATGCCCACCACGTCGTCCAATTGCTCGCGATACACCGGCACGCGCGAGTGCCCGTCGGCGCGGAACAGCTAACGTCGGCGAGACCTCACTGACTCTAGTAGATCGGAGGGTGGCATGCTGTAAGGTTCCTGATCTCGAACGGCAGCCCTTATCCTGCGCGCCACTTCGGGGCCGTACCGTTGGACAATCGCCGCATCGAAAACCTCGTCTTCCCCGAGTTCGATGAGGGCTAGTCCCGCCTCGTATATCTCATCTGAATTCCCACCGTTCATACCCTGCGTAAGCAGCTCGCGGGCTCGCAAACGTGCCTCCTCACCACGGTCTGCTTTGGCTAGGAATTTTACATAAAGACTCGGTGGGGCCTCTGCCGCTATCCTTGCAACATTGGCAGGCTCCAGTAACTCGGCAGGTAGCTCCTTTGAAGGAGATTGCACCTCCAACCGTGCCCATTCGACGATTAGCTTATCATTCGCCAAAAGTCTGCCCTTGTTTTGCTCCACGATCGGCCGCGCTTGCTCCCAGACGCCGATATTGGCAATCTCGCGCAGTACCTGGGTTAAGAGCTGATCGTTGTCCGGTAAGTGTGTCCAAGCTTCCTGGAGTATCCGGAGGCTTCGGCCTCTATCACGGCCGCCTCTCGCCATGCGATACCGCTGGGCCAACGCTATCGCTAAGTCTTGGCTGTCAATCGCAGCGTGACGCCAGACATCCTCTACGAAGTCTACTGAGACAGGTGCGTCGTTCCAGTACTCCAATTTTGGAAAGATACTTTGCACAACCGATCCGACGAGGGGCATATCCTCATCTTGTCGGAAATCCCATAGTCTTTCCGCGGCCTTAAGAGCTGCACTGCCGCCGATGTTCCGAACCCGGTATACTCTAAGGAGCTGCAGGAATGCCTCGTGAACGTTGTACGAGTAGGCAAGGCTCTCGAGCTCCTTTTGGGCTTCGTCGGGGTAGTCAAGCAGTCTCTCAAGCGCACGATCGATAATGGGTTTAGTCCGTTGCAGGACAACATCCGCACTCACTTTAGCGAAGAGTCGCAAATAGTCCTGCAACAACGGAATCTTCGACGAGTCTCCTGTCGTTTCACCGATAAGAATTCGCTCCGAAAAGTACAAAGACTGCTCATGGTGGAGAATCAGCACCTCATCACATGCAAGTGTTTCTGACAATTCGTCCGACGGTTCGTTTAGATAATCACGAATCCGTTCCAGGAATCCCCGTTCCTGCGTGGCGTTACCGACCGGTAGACGTGACATCACGGGGAATATCTTTATCGGCGCTACTCCGGGCGGCCGCGTGGACCGAGAAAGCGCACGTAGGACCGCCCGCGCCCCCTCGAGGTTCTCTGGAGTATTTGTCAACATACAAACGGGTTGGCCGCAAGCAATGCCGTCGCCACTCCACCGATTTCGGTAATTCCCGTCCTGGAGTCGATCAATATGAAATCTGGATTGACTGTCGCCCTCAATGCCTCTCTCATCTCAAGAAATAGCAAAGTCCCTTGGGTGCCGTCGCCGTAGATCAGGTACTGCCAGTCCAGGCGCGACAGTTTCTCCCAGTAGCTGGGATGCGGAGCCGACCCGGCCGGTAGCATCCAGATCTCACCAGGAAGCTCAGCCGCACTTTGGAACTTCGTTAGGTATTTACCGATCTGCCTCGGATCCTCTTCGCCCTCTATCACACCGGTGATGTAGTCCACCAAGCCCAGTCGATGCTTCGAATCGCGGTCGGAGGCGAGAGGAAGTTTGTAATGTAGCCCTGGGGCCTCAAGGTCGAAGTCAATTGCCACGACCTTTTGGCCCAGCTGCGCAAGATAATAAGCAACGTTGGCAACTGCGAGCGTACGACCCACCCCACCTTTGTACGAATAGAAAGTGATCGTCTCCAAGTTTACCGCCCGCCCGCCGCAAGCCCAAAGAGGCTGCACCTGCTCTGAACGACGGCGCAAAACCCTCGCAAACCGCTTTCGCCGTACGCGGCTACTGCGCCTGGAAATCGGGATCTGATGTCAAACGCCTGCCCGACCAGGTTCTTACGAGGGGTCCCGCCAGAACCTATGCGGGTCAGCAGAGCGAGAGCTTGCCTGTGCAACGCATTATCTGCCATTACTGACTGTAGGCCTATAAATGCGGTGAGCGCCTTGTGCGCCCGCTCCAAGAGGCCGCCTGCGATGAGTTCCCGTTCGACCCGGTCCAGGAACCGCACAAGGACGTCCCGCGGCGCGTGCTCAAGCAACGCCTGCCCGAAACCTGCCTCTGGAAGAGCCGCACCGCGATCAGCCCGACTGGCCAGGACTCGCGCGTTCAGGAAATCGATCAAATCACCAAGCGCGGCGAAGACGGACCCTGCGTCGTCCGGTTGAATAAACCCCGGCTGGGCAAGCAAGCGAGGGAGAGCTTCCGGCGTAATCTGAACCATGTCAATGTGCGAATACGGAGGACGCAGCAAGCTCAGTTGTCCGCCGTGCTCGACCACAGCCCAGCCGTCTTCCGGGGAGTACGTCGCTACTTTCCAGGTCATACGCCTTGCACCGGCATTCCTCGTGCCCCCGCAGCATCGAGCAGCTGCACGAAATCGTTCGCCATAGCCCTTTCTCCAGGCGCGAGACGCCGAGAGAAGTCTTCGAACGCCAAACCCCACAGGCGGGCAAGCTCGCCTGCCGCGACCCGTAGCTCGGCAACGTCCTCTAGCTCAATCCGTCCAGCGCACAGTGCCTCGATGTACGCCGTGTCACAGCACAGCATGTTGCACCATTCCGCGTCGGCCCTGTGAGCTATCATGTCAGAGTGCTTCAGGGCTGCCAAGTGGTGCTTGCTCTCCTCTGCGGCAAGGTCCTCACGCACTCTAGCCACGTGTACGTCGCCAGCATCGCTGGTGTAGTCGTTGAGGCTGTCCGCCTTCAGGTACACGACCCGGCGGCCACCGGTGCGTGCCTCAGGCCGAAACACGACGCAAAACTCACCGTACCGCGAAGGTCCCATGCCTCCGATATTGAGGGCTGCATACTGGAGACCACGCCCGTCAACCAATAAATCGTCGAAGGCGATTCGCCTGCGGTAGTACGATCCGAGCTTCTCTTTAAAAATGTCATCTTGGATTCTACTCGACAACTTAGACATCCTGGCTCCAAATTCGTAGATATTTTCGTATGGCTGCCGGCACAAAAAATTAGCTGTAACCCACAGCCTCATATTGATGCTTAGCTTTCCGTTAGCTCTTACAACCTCTGCGAACCGTCGGATAGCGTCAGCTTCGACGCCGTCCACGCGCCGCAAGAGCTCCTCAAAGGCGGTCTGATGCGAAGAGACGTTCTTCTTGGCGGTCAGGAAAATGTCTATCGCCATCTCTGACCTCGACGGTTGCGCTCAGCAGAAAACGTTGTCTGATCTTGATGGCCTGAGAGGGAAACGTCAAGCGCCCGGCCGGCCACCGCCCCGCCAAGTAGGGCGAGCCAACATCCGCTTACGACAGGGCTCGGTTTGCGCATCGGGTAGAGCAGCTCCAACCACAAACGGGCACGGCGCTCGGTTCATGGCGCCCCCTTACTCCGCCGCCGCCTGCTCCCGCGGCACAATCAAGCGGCCGCATCCTGCGGCAGCCGGCGCACCCGCAGGCGGCGAATGCGCCGCGGGTCAGCCTCCAGCACGCGGAACTCGAAGCCACCCGGGTGGCTGACGACCTCGCCCTTGGCGGGCACCCGGCCGGCAAGCGTGAACACCAGGCCGCCGACCGTTTCGATGTCGGCATCGCGCTCGTCCTCGCTCAGCACCGGGCCGACGCGCGCCTCGAAATCCTCCACCGGCAGCCGGGCATCCACGTCCAGCGCGCCGTCGGGGCGTTCGGTCACCAGCGGCCGCTCGGCCTCGTCATGCTCGTCGGAGATCTCGCCGGTGATCGTTTCGACCAGGTCCTCGATCGTCACCAGCCCGTCGATGCCGCCATATTCGTCCACTACCAATGCCAGATGCATATGCGCCTGGCGCATCTGCGCGAGCAGGTCGAGCACCGGGATCTGCGGCGCCACCATCAGCGGGCGTCGCAGGATCGCCTCGATCGAGAACGCCTCCGGCCGCCCGACATAGGGGAACAGGTCCTTCACATGGATCATGCCGATGATGTCGTCGAGCTGCTCGCGATACACCGGCAGGCGCGAGTGACCCTCGAGCCGGATCTGCTCGATCGCCTGCGTCAGCGTGACGTCGGCGCGAATGGCGATGATGTCGGCACGCGGGATCATTACGTCGTCGGCAACCGTCTCGCGCAGGCGCAGAATGTTGTTGATCAGCACCCGCTCGCGCCGGTCCAGGTCCGGAAGGGTGCCCGGTGTCTGCGGCTCGGCGGCCGCCTCCTGCACCAGTTCGGCGATCGACTCGCGCAGGCTGGGTTCCGGCGTGCGGCGCGGAAACACGGCCCGCAACCGCGACAGCAGGGGCGCCCGGCCGCTCATGCGCGATTCCCCGCGCTCATGTGCGCTTCCCCGCGCTCATGTGCGCTTCCACGGATTGGGGACATGCAGACGGCGCAGGATGCGCGCCTCCGCCAGCTCCATCCGACGTGCCTCGCCGACCTGGTGATGATCGTAACCGGCGAGATGCAGCACGCCGTGCACCACCAGATGCGCAAGGTGGTGCGCCGGGCGTCGCGAGGCCGCCGCCGCCTCGCGCCTGATCTGCCCCAGCGCCAGAATGATCTCGCCCCGCAGGCCCGGCGCGGCGGACGGATAGGTCAACACGTTGGTCGGCTTGTCGCGGCCACGATCACGCGCGTTCAGGCGGCGCACGGCGCGGTCGGTGGTCAGGACCACGATGGTTTCCCCTGCGGTTTCCTGGGCGGCTTCCCCTGCGGCTTGCCTTGCGGCGTCCCCGCCGGCACGCGCCGCCCGCACCGCGCGCGCGGCGAGCGCCGCCACGCCGGGAATGGCGCGGCGCCAAGCCGGCTCGGCAACGATAACCGTGCTGCCGCCTCCAATCCCCGCTGACGCGGTGCTGCTAGCTCGGATCCCCGCCAATGCGGGGCTGGGACTAGGGGAAGGGTCCATCGTCTATTTGCCCGCCTGGGGATCCTTGCCCCCTTGCGGTTCCTTGCCCGCCTGCGGCTCCCTTGCCCCCTGGGACTCCGCGCCGCGGGCATGTCGCGCCTCGCGCCGCTGTTCGCCGGCGGCGGCCTCGCGCTGCTCATAGGCATCGACGATGCGCGCAACCAGCGGATGGCGCACCACGTCGCGCTTGTCCAGCCGCACGACGCCGATGCCGGGAACCCCCTCCAGCGTCTCCAGCGCGTCGCGCAGCCCCGATCGCACGCCGGCCGGCAGATCGATCTGCGTCAGGTCGCCGGTGATCACCATGCGGGTGCCCTCGCCCATCCGGGTGAGCACCATCTTCATCTGCACGGCCGAGGTGTTCTGCGCCTCGTCCAGGATGACATAGGCGTGTGCCAGCGTGCGGCCACGCATGAACGCCAGCGGTGCCACCTCGATCTCGCCGTTGGTCATCCGCCGCAGCACCTGGTCCGCCGGCATCATGTCGTGCAGCGCGTCGTACAGCGGGCGCAGATACGGATCGACCTTTTCCTTCATGTCGCCCGGCAGGAAGCCGAGCCGTTCGCCGGCCTCCACCGCCGGGCGGCAGAGCACGATGCGATCGACTTTTCCCCCCTGCAGCATCGCCACCGCCTGGGCCACCGCGAGATAGGTCTTGCCGGTGCCGGCGGGACCGATGCCGAACACCATCTCGTAGCGCGCCAGCGCCTCCATATAGCCGGCCTGACCGCCGCTGCGTGGGCCGACCGCGCCGCGGCGGGTGTGGATCGCCGGCAGATCGGACAGCGGCAGGCGCGGGTCCGTTTCGGTATCAGAAAGCCTGATCGCCGCCTCCACGTCGCTGCGCCCGACGCTCTCACCCCGCTCCAGTCGCCGCCACAGCCCTTCCAGCGCCGCCTGCGCCGCGTCGACCCGGCCCGGCTCGCCGGCGATCGCCACCCGATTGCCGCGACACGACAATCGGACCCCGAGCGCCTGCTCGATCCGCACCATGTGCCGGTCGTGGTCGCCGAGCAGCAGCGGCAGCAGCGTGTTGTCGGAGAATTGCAAGGTGACGGCCTTGCCGCCGGGGTGGGACCCATGGGTCGGAGATGGGGGGGCGGTGAACTGGCTCAAGCGCAGGCTCTCTCCTCGATCGGGGTTGCGGCCAGGGAAGTTGCGGCCAGAGATGTTGCCGCCAGAGAATTGGTGTGGGCGGCGGCGATATGCACGGGAATTTCGCGGCCGATCAGACCCGCCGGGCCGGTCAGGTGCACCGGTTGCAGGAACGGCGAGCGTCCGACGACCTGGCCGGGGTGGCGGCCTGGGCCGGTGAACAGCACGGGCAGGGTCAGGCCGACGCAGCCGGCGTTGAAGCGCCCCTGCTGCTCGCGCAGCAGCGCCTGGAGTTCATACAGACGCTGGTCCTTCTCCGCCTCCGGCACCTGACCCGGGGCGCCCGCCGCCGGCGTGCCCGGCCGCTTGGAGTATTTGAAGCTGAACGCCTGCGCGAACCCGACCGCGCGCACCAGTGCCAGCGTGGCGGCGAAATCCGCAGCGGTCTCGCCGGGGTGACCAATGATGAAGTCCGAGGACAGCGCCAAGTCGGGCCGCGCCGCGCGCAGCCGGTCGATCAGCCGCAGATAGTCGGCAGCACTGTGCCGGCGGTTCATCGCGGTCAGGATGCGATCCGACCCCGACTGCACCGGCAGGTGCAGGAACGGCATCAGCATCGGTAAATCATGGTGCGCCGCGATCAAATCATCATCCATGTCGCGCGGGTGCGAGGTCGTGTAGCGCAGCCGCACCACGCCCGGGATCTCGGCCATCGCGCGCAGCAGCCGCCCCAGCCCCCAGGTCCCACCGCTCGCCGCGGCACCGTGCCAGGCCCCCGCGCCGTGCCAGGCATTGACGTTCTGGCCCAGCAGGACGATCTCGCGCGCGCCCTGCCCGACCAGTTTGCGCGCCTCCGCCAGCACGGACTCGGCGGGGCGGCTCATCTCCGTTCCTCGTGTGTAGGGCACGACGCAGAAGCTGCAGAACTTGTCGCAGCCCTCTTGGATGGTCAGGAACGCACTGAGCCCCTGCGGCGCCGACGCCTCCGGTAGGAAGTCGAATTTCTGCTCCGCCGGGAAATCGGTGTCGATGACCGCCCCTGACGCCGCCCCGGCCTTGTCCCCACTGGCTTTGTCGCCGCCAGCTTGGTTCCCGCCAGCTTTGTTCCTGGGGGCGGAGGCCCGCACGGCGCGCGCCACCATCTCCGGCAGCCGATGATAGGTCTGCGGCCCGAGCACGATGTCGACGAACGGCGCGCGCGCCAGGATCTCGGCCCCCTCCGCCTGCGCCACGCAGCCGGCCACCGCCAGGATCATCCGCCCGCCCGAAGCGACGCGTGCGTCCTTGATCCGGCGCAACCGCCCAAGCTCGGAAAACACCTTCTCCGCCGCCCGGTCGCGGATATGGCAGGTATTGAGGATCACCATGTCGGCGTCATCGGGCGTCGCCACCGGCACGTAACCCAGCGGCGCCAGCACATCCGCCATCCGGCGGCTGTCATACACGTTCATCTGGCAGCCCCAGGTGATGACGTGCAGACGCCTGGTGGCCACGCGCTCCGACCCGCTCATCGACGACGCTCCGCCCGGGCGCGACAGAATTGCCCGGCGCGGGGAGCAAGAGGCATCGTCGGCATACAAGGTCGGGTCAAGCGCAAGAGCGCGCGGCAGCCCCCATTCGCATGGCGCCATGTGGCAGGACATGCCGGCATCATGTCAACCGCTTCCTGCCGGCCCCGCAGGGGGATTGCATTCGGAACAGGACTGGCCAGAGCGGGGGTAGGGGCAGCGAGTACTGGCAGCGGAAGGGGGCAGTAAGTTCCTGGCTGGCGCCCCGGCCTTCCGTCCTGCCGGCAAGCCCCACCCACGCGACCACCTGGTCGTAGCCGGGTGGCAGACTGTTGCAGGGGTCGTGTCCGAGATTCCCGAATTGCGCCACTCGCCGCGCGGGCAGGTCCCTGGCCGGCGTCCCCGGCGTTCCGTCCTGCCGCCAAGCCCCACCGCACGGCGTTCCATAGGGTCTTTGTCGAGATTCACGAATTGCGCCACTCGCCCGGAGGCAGGTCCCTGGCTGGCACCCCCGGGGTCCCGTCCCGCCGCCAAGCCTGCCGCGCATCGTTCCATAGGGTCTTTGTCGAGATTCCCGAATTGCGCCACTCGCCAGGGGGCAGGTCCCTGGCTGGCACCCCTGGCGTCCCGTCCTGCCGCCA
>PLXO01000161.1 GCA_003151425.1 Acetobacteraceae bacterium | reverse complement strand
CGGGGTGGTTTGCGACTCAGTAGGACTACCCCGGTGCCCCAGACATGCGGGACGAAGCGCACGCCGTGCACCGCCGCCATGTCGGCGATCTTCTTGCACTCCGACAGCCCGCCCGCGGCACATGTGTCGGGCTGCACGATATCGACCGCACGTCGTTCCAACAGCGCACGGAAGCCAAAACGAGTGAACTCGCATTCGCCCCCGGCGATCGGAATCGACAATGCGGATTCGACCTGCAGGTGGCCTTCCACATCCTCGGGCGGCACGGGTTCCTCGAGCCAGCCGATGTCGAGCACTTCGATCCGCCGGCCAAGCTGGATCGCTGCCACCGCGTCATAAGCGTGGTTGGCGTCGATCATCAGTGCGGTTTTCGCACCGATCGCCTCGCGCACGGCACGGGTGACCTGTGCATCCTGCTCGACGCCAAATCCCACCTTCAGCTTTACTGCCGAGAATCCCTGCGCGCAATATCGCGCCGCCTCTTCCGCCAGATAGACGGTGGGATCGCCGCTCTCGCGCCGATAAAGCCCGGTCGCGTACGCCATGATCTTGCTGCGGATCGGTCCGCCCATCAGTCGGTGCACCGGTTGGCCGAGGAACTTCCCCTTTAGATCCCAGAGCGCGATGTCGATGCCACTGAGGCCCTGGATGATCGAGCCCTTCTGCCCATGGTCGCGGTATCTTGCATAGATCTCGTGCCAAAGAAACTCGCTGCGCAGCGCATCCTGACCAATCAGGAAGGCGCCGAGCTCGCGCACCACCGCAGCATTGATGCGCGCCGGACCGTAACATTCGCCCCAGCCGACCAGGCCCTGATCGGTCTCGATCTCGACGATCAGCGAGGTCCGTTTCGCATACCAGGCCCGCGAGTAGGCGAAAGGCTCGGAGAGCGCTGCTTCCAGCACATGGGCGCGGACACTGACGATCTTCATGCCTTCATCTTCCTGACGGAGTGCGCCATGTGGGAACCTTGACGCACCAGGCAGCCTCATTCATATTACAATATTCATAATACAAGCAACCGTGGCGTTTAGCACGATTCGCGCCGCACAGGCGGGGAGCGCCATTCCCCGCGGGGGTGTCGCATTACCCCTGCGGTCCGGCCAATCCCAGCGCGCGGGGAAACACCAGCGTCAGCCACGGCACGAACGCCACCACCAACAGCCCCAGCAGCAGCACGACCACATACGGCATCATGATCCGTGTCGCCCGGCCCATCGGCGCGCGCGCAACCGCACAGGCGATGTAGAACCCCACGCCCAGCGGCGGAAGCAACGCGCCGATCCCCATCGCTATCAGCAGAACGATCCCGTAATGCAACTGGCTGATGCCGAGCGCCGGCGTCATCGGCAGCAGCAGCGGTGCCAGAATCAACAGCGCCGGCAATCCCTCCAGCAGCGAACCCAGCACCACAAGGCCGACGATCGAGGTGATCAGGAACAGCGCCGCGTTGTCATGCATCGTCGCCAGCAAGTTTGCCAATGCCTGTGGTACCTGTGCCGCCGAGAGCACCCAGGAGAACGCCTGTGCGGCGGCCAGGGTGAACAGCACCATGGCCGCCACGGTGGACGCCGTCGCGATGATGCGGGCCAGGCTGCGCGCCCGCAGCTCGCGGTAGAGGAACACAGCGATCAGCAGCCCATAGGCGACGGCAAATGCGGAAACCTCTGTCGGCGTCGCAAACCCGGTGAAGATGCCGATAAACAAGAACGCTGGCATCGAGACCGGAATGATCGCCCCCGCGGCCAGCCGCAAGTGCTGCCCCATGCCCACGTCGACCGGGCGGTTCGCGCCGCTGCGTGCCGATCGCACGTAGATCAGCAGCATCAGGCAGAACGCGATCACCGCTGCCGGGATCAGCCCAGCGGCGAACAGCGCGCCCATGGAAAGCGAGGTGATCGAGCCCAGCACCAGCATCGCGATGCTTGGGGGAACGCACTCGCCCGTCGCCGCCGAGGCCGCCAGCACCGCCGCGGCTTCCGCAGTGTCGTAGCCTTCCTCGTCCAGCATGTCCCGCATCACCAGCCCGACTGCCGCGACGTCGGCCGCCTTCGACCCGGAGATGCCGGAGACCAGGTACATGCTGACGACCGTCACCTGCAGCAGGCCGCCGCGCAGTCGCCCGACCAGCGACGCGACGAACAAGACAAGCCGGCGAGAGATGCCGCCCGATTCCATTACGAACCCGGCGAGAATGAAAAACGGCAGCGCCAGCAGGACAAACCGGCTGACCCCGTCTACCATGTTCTGCGGCAGCGCGACCAGGCTCACCAGCCCACCAGTATACAGGAACGCTAGCGTGCCCAGGATCAGCGCGAAGCCGATCGGCAGGCCGAGTAGCGCCGTCACCAGCACCGCGAGCAGCGCGACCAACACCGCGGCGCCGGTCGACAGCGCCGGCAACCACCACAGATGCACCGCAACGATCGTGGCGATCAATCCGGACGCGACTAGACCGCCGTCCACCACCGCGCGCAGCGGCTGTTCGCGCAGCCGTATCAGCGCGTACAGCGCCAGCACCACCATGCCAACGCTGAGCGGGAGCGCCAGCCACGTGCCGCGCATCTCCAGAATCGGCGTCGTCTCGTCCCACCGTGCCGTAAGCAGCCCGAGCGAGGCGTGACAGCAGACCACCGCAATGCCCAGCACCAGCCAATCGACGAAGGCATAGCAGGCGTGGCGCGGCCGTTCCGGCAGAAGATCGACAATGGTCCGGATGAACACGTGCTGTTCGCGCCGATAGGCGATTGCACCGCCGATGAAGGCGATGACCGAAAGCGCCAGGCTGGACACTTCGGTAGTCCACAGCAGTGGCGAATCGAAGAAGAAGCGCCCGAGCACGTCGGTGATCACTGCCACCAACTCTCCGACCAGCGCTGTGCCGACGACCAGGTCGACGCCGGCATCAAGGAGCGCGACAGGTTTCACGCCGCGTCTTGGCGTCACGTCTGCCCGCGTCGTCACGTTTCTTTCGGAAACGCACCCGCCATCCGTCGCGTGTAGGGGACATAGACATTGACCAGATCGAGATATTGCCTGGCCGGACCGAATGCGGCAGTGTCAGCAGCAGCACCTGCGACCGGGCTGTGCAGTTCGACGATGCCCAAATAGTCGGTGCCGTCCGGCTGCTTCGCCACATAGAGCCGTACCTGCGCGGTTTCCGGCCGCGCCTCATACAGCCCGCGTAGCCCCTGCTCGATAGGCCCGGACAAATCGGTCGGCACCTGGCGGAATCTGATCAGCATGACGCGCGCTGCTGCGCCGCCGGCGCCGAACAGCGCCTGCCCGGGATAGAGCTGGACGCCCTCGGCACGGTACTGCCCCGTCACGTGCGACACCACGCGATGCGTCCAGGGCGAGTAACCCGCACCCGCCACCGCAGCGTAGCCGGGCCCGTGCAGCACCTGCACATCCTGCAGGTCATACAACGCCAGATAGCGCGGCCAGCCATCGATGCAGACGAAGCGCCGGGCAGTCAGGAAGCCTTCCACCCCGGCGCGCTCCGGCAGATGCTCGGTGTCGTACCAGTCCTGGAACTCCTCCTCCATCGCCGGCGGCGGTTCCATCATCGCGAGCAGCAGTCCACGCCGATCCGATGTCTGGCTCATGATTGTTCCGCCATGACGGCATCGAACAGTTTCTGATATTTCGGCCGGAACTCGGCAAAGACCGGCTCCATCTTCTTGTAGAATGCCGCGTGATCGACGCTGGTAATCTGCATGCCGTGCTGCTGCAGGATGCCAGCGGCGCTGTCGGACGCCTTGGCGATGGTTTCGCGCCAATAGGGCAGCACCGCCTTGCCGGCCTCGCGGAACGCCGTTCGGTCCGCCTCCGTCATCTGCGCCCAGCGCAACTTGCTCACCATCAGCGCACCGGCGTTGTAGACATGGTTGGTCGTCGCAACGTATTTGGTGACCTCGGCCACCTTGAACGTCACCGCCGTGGGCAGCGGAAACTCCAGCCCGTCCACCGTCTTCTGCGACAGCGCCAGATAGACCTCGGTGCCATCCAGTGCGACCGGGATCGCGCCCACCGCCTTGAACATCGCGGCGAAGACCGGACCGGGCTGGATGCGCATCTTCAGTCCATGCAGATCATCCGGGCTGTGCACCGGGCGCTCGCGCGTTTCCATCTGCCGCCAGCCGTACCAACCCCATTCCAGCCCGACGATGCCCTTCGCTTCCATGTCGGTGAACAGCCCTCGCCCTACCGTGCCGTCCAGCACGCGCGCGGCCGCGGCGCTATCCCTGAAAACAAAGGGCAGATCGATGACCTGCACCGTGGGGATGAAGGATTCCAAGAAGCCCGCGGTCAGGATCGCGCAATCCAGGATTCCCGTCTGGAGACTGTTGGCGAGATTCAACGCAGTGCCCAGGGCGCCGTTGACGAAGAGCTGCATCTGGTATTTGCCGCTGGTGCGCTGCGCGACCTCAGCGGCGAAGTGCTGTGCCACGCTGTACGATGTATCCTGCATCGTATCGGCCGTGGCGAACTTCAACTGGATCGCATCGGCGGCACGGGTGCGCAGCGCGGGCACGGCCAGTGCGGTGCCGGCCAGCACGCCTGTCATGCAGCTCCGGCGCGAGATCGGCCGCATCATGGTCATGGTGTTTTCCTTCCTTACACGTTCTTGTGTCGGCTACGTTCTCGTGACGATCAGCCGGGCGACGTATCACGCGCGGCGTCGCGCAACCCAGCCGTCACCTGCGACGCCGCTGCCATCAGCAGGGCCGCGTCCGACTGGGTGGAGATGAAGCGCACACCGTCGCGAATGAAGATGCGTTGCCGCGTCAGTTCATTGTCGCCGCCAACGCCAGCAAACTTGCCGTGCGCCAATGCTGCTTTGGTAATCCGCGACACCGCCGCCATCGCCTCGGAATCGCCGTAGGCGCCGGGCTTGCCCATGTCGGCGAGCAGGTCGGTCAGCGCGGCCTGCACGACGTCCACACCCTCGACCGCGGCGATCGCCTCGGCGTTGGCCAGGCCCTCCCGCGATTCGATCATGCACACCACCAGCGTGTTCGCATTCAGCAACGGGATTGCCCGGCTCGGCGGGATCGCGCGGTAGTCGAACAACGGATGGCCGGTGGTGACGGAGCGGCGGCCGATCGGCGCGAACTTGCAAGTGCGCACGGCGAGGCGCGCATCCTCCGCGGTGTTGATGTCGGGAAACACGATCCCCGTCACGCCGCAATCGAGCATCACCGGAATGTCCGGATCGCGGACGCTGCGTGCGCGCACCAGTGGCGCGACGCCGCAGCCCAGCGCTGCCTGCGCGATATGCCCGATCGTTTCCAGCGAGAAGATCGCGTGCTGCACGTCGATGAACAGGAAGTCATGCCCGGTCGCGCGCGCGATCCGTGCGATGTCGCCGGAGCGCGCGAGGCGGACGATCAGGCCGAGCGCCAGTTCGCCCGCCTCCATCCGTCGCCGGACCGGATTGGCAATATCGGGAATTGCATCGTCCGCCATGGGGTTGCCTCAGTCCGCCGGTTCGACGGCCAGTGGCATTGTCATGCGGTTCTCGGCGCCGATTACGCCGCGCGTCATGACGAGCGCGAGCACCGCCCCGAGCACCGCCAGCGCGCCGCAGACAAAGAAGGGGATGGTGAAGCTGCCTGTGCTGCTGACCAGGTAGCCGGTGACGATCGGCGCCATGACGCCGAACGAGTTGCCGCCCAGCGTGAGGAACGCCACGGCGCGGCCCACATCAGCCTGGGTGCGCAACAAATCGTTGGTGAGCGCAAAGTTCCACGACTGCGAGGCGGCGCTGAAAGTCAGCGCGATGGTCAGCAACGGCACCACCTCCGTCATGGAACTGGCGAACGGCGTCAGCAGCACCACGGAGGTCGCCAGCCTGCCCAACGCCACCGCATAGCGCCGCTTGCCGCTGCGCAGCGTGTTGGTATCGAGTAGATGATCGATGACGTGGCTGAGCAGCAGGCAGAAAACGATGGCGAGGGCGTACGGCAACGCCGTGTAGACACCGCTGCGCATGATCGTGAAGCCACGCGCCATCTGCATGTAGCCCGGCAGCCAGGTCAGGAAGAAATATGCTGTGTAGGTCAGGCAGCCTTGTGTGGCCGCAAGCCCCCACATGGTCGGCGAGGCCAGCAGGCCGCGATAACCGATGGAGCGCGCGTCATCCGCCGTCTGGCCGATGTCACGCTCCGCGAGGATCTTCGTGCGCTCCGCGGCGCTGAGCCACGCTGCCTTCTCGGGCGAGCGGAATACCAGCAGCCAGAGTGCGGCCCAGCCGAGTCCCAGCAGTCCGGTGATGATGAAGGACAGCCGCCAGCCGAAATCGGACACCAGCCATGCTACGAGCAGCGCACCCACCGATGGACCGGCGAGCGATCCGCTGATCCAGGTGGCCGATGCCAGGCCACGTTCCGAGCGCGACGCCCATTCGCGGATCACGCGATTGGCTCCCAGATTGGTCGGTGATTCGAAAAGCCCCAGTCCCAGCCTGGCGAACAGCAGGGTCATCATCGTCGGAGCGAGGCCGCTCAGCATCTGAAACACCGACCAGCACGCAACCGCGCAACCAACCGCGCGGCGCGTACCAAGCCGGTCGGTCAGCGCGCCGGCCGGCAGCAGGCAAATGATGTAGATCCACAGGAACGAAGAGAACAGATAGCCGAGCGCGACGGAGCTGAGATGCATTTCTGCGGCGACCGAGCTGCCGGCCACCGACATGTTGATGCGATCCATCATGCTGATCAGCAGGAAAGTGAACAACCGGGCGTAGATGAACCCCCGCTTGCCATTCCTTGTCATCTGTCCCCCCCCCCCGGGCCAGTCGCGTGGCGACCGACGCGCTTCACATATTGTATTATCACCACTACTGTCCGGTCAATATACGAA
>PLXO01000228.1 GCA_003151425.1 Acetobacteraceae bacterium | reverse complement strand
CGATGTGGTGGGAAGCTCGGGATCGAGCTCGCTCGACACGGCGGGCTCCTCGGTGTTCCGCGAAGGGTTCGTGCGGCCGTTTCCGGAGGGCGAGCCGGAGGCCGATATAGACATTTCGCTGCACTACGTCCTGGCGCACCGGCACAATCAGCCGGTGGCTGCCGGATCCACGCCCGTGTTGTCCGAGGGCACCCTGAAGGAGCTCGCCGCGCAGGTGCAGACGGCTCTGAAGTCGGGCGATCTGGCCACCGCCGCGCGACTGAGCGATCAGCTCAGCGCCGGGTTGGCTGGCACGCCGGCCGCCGCGGCAGAGACGGCCGCCGGGAACGCCATCAACGCGAAGGCGCGGCTCCCCTTCACCATAATGAACGATCCGGTTAAGTCGCCTATCCTTGAAACAATGCTGCAAAGGACCTGCACCGGAACGGTCGTGAGGGGGGGGATAACAAATCACCCTTGGTACGGAATGCGTTCTTGGGCCCAAGCAATCTTCTTTCGCAAGCCTGATGGCACGCCATGGGTCAAGTTTTATGAGGGGGGCTATCCCAGCCTCTCTCCGGTGACAGAAGTAGGCAAGATGGTGGAGTGGACCGGTCGACAACAGCATCAGCCTGGGGACGGTCGTGGGGACAGTGTATGGATTCAGTACACCGTATGGCCTGACGGCGATAACCATCTCAGTGGCGCCACAGGTAGCCGTATGGTGAATAATCTTGGCGTCGCGTATAATAACAAAGTGGGAGGACCAGTCGATCTTACCTGCGCAACAGAAGTCTTGCCTGCGATTACATGGAATGATTCCTTAGCACAGAAACCGGGCACTTCACCTTTTGATCTTTCACCTGGTGATCCACCCTGACGGCAACATCTGGATGGTCGATGTGGTGGAAAGCTCGGGATCGCACTCGCTCGGGATGCCGGCCAGCCGGTCACGATGCCCGATGAGAAGGCCGAGGCGGTCGCGACCTAACATCGCGCGCGGCCGAGAAGATACGCCGGCAGCGCCTCGCCACGCCAGCCTGATCGTGTTCGTCGAAATCAACTGCTTTCGCCCCGGTGATCCACAGCATTGCGCGAGCCAAGGCGTGCAGCTTCGCGTCGCCACGGCCCACACCGGCAAGCTGACCTCGGCGGCGCTGCGCGGCCTTGCTACAACCGGCCAAGAACGCTGCTTTTCAGCACCCCGCTAGGCGTCTGCGCATAAATCAAGACTTTCGGGAGTTTTGCTGCTCCTTGCGGTTACAATAGGTTGCGCTTTCCGAAACATATGACCGAAACGACGACCACACACACTGCAATCGCGGCGCTCGATTGCTCCGAGCCCCCCTTTTTCTTCAACGGATCGCGGTTTCCGAAAGGTACGACCGGAATAGACCGCCAACGGGCGAACAGTCACGATCTGCTTCGCCTCACTTATGACAAACCGTGGATGCCGGGCCACCGGGTCAAGTCCGGCGGCAGGCTCCGCCTGTCCTCGGTCTTGACCCGGGGGCCGGAATGACAAGGTCGAACAGGGCCGCGCGGCAACCGACAAACCGCCGGCTCACATGTTCGCAGCGACCTCCCGCATCGCCGCGGCCAACAGCTCCAGCCCCAGATCGATCTCCGCGTCGCTCACCGTCAGCGGCGGTGCAATCCGCAGCACCCCGCCCGACGCCCCCGCGCGCACGATATTGGCGCTTAGCCCCAGCTCCAGCGCGCGATCGGTCACCGCATCCGACAACGCCGCCGCGCTGCGCCGCTTCCCCGCGTCCTCATCGACGAACTCCAGCCCGAGCAGCAGCCCACGCCCGCGCACATCGCCCACCCACGGAAACCGCTCTTGCAACGCCCACAAACCAGCCTTCAACCGCGCGCCCATCGCCGCCGCCCGCGCCGCCAGCGCATCGCGCTCCACGATCTCCAGCACCTTCAACCCGACGGCCGCCGGCAGCGGGTCGTTCACATGCGTCGTGTAGAACAGGAACCCGCGCGCATCGCACGCCTCGGAAATCGCCTCGCTGGTCATCACCGCCGACAGCGGCAGCCCCGCCCCAAGCGTCTTCGACAGCACCAGAATATCCGGCGCCACGCCGTCCCGCTCGAACGCAAACATCAGCCCGGTGCGCCCGAGCCCGGTCTGCGCCTCATCGACGATCAGCTTCATCCCGCGCTCGGCGCACTTGCCGGCCAGCGCGCGCAGATAGCCCTCCGGCAGCTCGATGATGCCGCCGCTCGACAGGATCGGTTCGGCAATGAATGCCGCCAGGTTCCCGGTGCTCTGCCGGTCCAGCAGCGCGAATCCGTCGTCCAGCTCCGCCTGCCACGACACCCCGGCAAACCGCGGCCGGAACGAATCGGGCGCCGGGATGGCGAAGGACCCCGCTGCCGCCGGACCATACCCGCGCCGCCCCGCCTTGTAGGTCGCCGAGGCCGCCCCGCCGGTCATGCCGTGCCAGGATTGCGCGAACCCCACCACCTCCCACCCGCCGGTCACCAGCTTGGCGATCTTGATCGCCGCCTCGTTCGCCTCGCCGCCGGTCGACAGCAGCATCACCTTGGGCAGCGACGGCACCAGCCGCGCCAGCGCCTCGGCCAGGTCCACCACCGGCGGGCTGAGCATGGACGAGAACAGGTGATCCAGCCGCCCCGCCGCGTCGCGCACCGTGGCGACGATCTCCGGATGGCAGTGCCCGAGGATCGCGCTCATTTGCCCGGAGGTGAAATCCAGCACGCGCCGTCCCGCCGCATCAAACACGAAGCTGCCCTCGGCGCGCACCGGCGCGAATGGCACGAACGTGCCGCCGAAATGCAACATGTGTCGCCGCGCGCGTGTCCAAAATGCCGCATCGTCGGCGGGCGGCTGGATTTGCATCCCAATCGGCGCCCCGACAGACATCCCAGTGGCCCCAATGGGCATGGTCAGGTCGTCCATCATCGCTCTCCCGCTGTCACCCCGAGCCTGTTCTTGCGCCGCGCCGCGGTCAATCCACCAGCCGCGGAATCCATATCCGCCGCCGACGGAAACATTGCGTTGCACTTTTCACGCATGGTTCACCCTTTGGATGACTTGCCGCGCTCTGCGGCCACGCCAGATAGAGCCGCATGCCCGAAGCGATGACAGCCTCGATCGGCCAGCGGCGACTGCCACGCGATTCCCGCGTGGATGCGTTGCGCGGCATTGCGCTGCTCATGATCTTCATCGATCACGTGCCGGGCAACCTGCTCAGCCAGGTCACGATGCGCAATTTCGGCTTCTCCGACGCCGCCGAGATGTTCGTCCTGCTGGCCGGCTTTGCCTCGATGGTCGCCTATGGCGGCAGTTTCGCCCGCGATGGCATGGTGGTCGGCCTGCGCCGCGTGCTGCTGCGCTGCCTGCGGCTGTATGTGTTCCAGGCCATCCTGCTGCTGGCGGTGGTGTTCGTGATTGGCACCTGGATCCGCCATTTCGGCGTCGAGCCGGCGAGCGGCGCACCGTTCCTGCACAGCGGGTTGAATGGTTTGGGACACGGCCTGACGCTGCAGGCCCTGCCGGCGAGCCTGAACATCCTGCCGCTATACATCGTTCTGCTGGGATTGTTCCCGGTCATCTACCTGCTGATCAGGATCAACCCAATCGTCGCGCTGGCCGCCTCGTTCGCACTGTGGGCCTGGGTCAACCTCGATCCAACGATCAACCTGACCAATTGGCTGGACGGAAATGGCTGGTTCTTCAACCCGTTCGCCTGGCAATTCCTGTTCGTGATCGGCGCGCTCGGTGCCATTCTGCTGCGGCGCTACGAGGGGAACCTGCCGCGTCCGCTGTGGCTGCGCGTCGCGGCCTGGGGATATCTCGGCTTCGCGCTGCTTGCCGTCGCGCCGTGGGAGAACTGGGGCTGGTTCAGTTTCCACCCGATCGGCCTCGAGGCGCCGGACAAGACCGTGCTGGCACCGCTGCGCCTGCTTGACATCGTGGCGGTCGCCGCGCTGGCGCTCAGCTCGACCAGGTTTCGCGCCCTGGCGGACCGGCGCGCGTTGCGGTTCCTGGTCGTCTGCGGCCGCAATTCGCTGGAGGTGTTCGCGCTCGGCACCATGCTGGCGATGATCAGCCGCCTGGCCTTCCGCACCTTCGGCACCACCATGACGACGCAACTGCTGGCCAACGGGATCGGCCTCGGGCTGATGGTCGCGTTGGCCATGGTGCTGGAGCGGATTCGTCGCCCGGTCGCGGTCCGCGCGGTCGCCGGGAGCAGGGACGCGCGGACCAGTGACGGACAACGCGCGACTGCCGGGGGAAATAATTCTCTTGCAAATGCGCCAATTTTGTGACAATACATCATGAATGGATATCAGCCGGCTCCGTCTGTTTAAGGGCATCGTGAATGCCCTTGTGTTGGCGGTCGCGCTGATCGCCCCCGCTTTCGCCAGCGATATCCCCCCACCGACCGATCACGCCCATCTCAAGCACGTGGCGATCCGTCTGGCCGCGCACCTTCCGCTGGGCATCGTCGCATTCGGCTCCTCGTCGACCGAAGGCGTTGGAGCCAGTTCGCTTGCCGCCACCTACCCGGCCCGCCTGCTGGTGGATTTGACCGCGGCTCTGCCGCCACGGCAGCACGTCAGCGTGGTCAACCTCGGCATCGGCGGGGAAGACGCGGACGACATGGCGCGGCGCCTGCCCGCGATCATCGCCCAGCACCCGGACCTGATCATCTGGCAGACCGGCAGCAATGACCCGCTCCGCAACGTGCCGCTGGACCGCTTCGTGCAGGAAACCATCGCCGGCGTGCAAGCGATCCGGGCGGCGCATATCGACGTGATGCTGATGGAGCCGCAACTCTGCAAGGCGCTGGACCGCAAGCCCACGACCGTCCTCTTTCGCGATGCGCTGCGTGCCATCGGCGAAGGCATGGACGTGCCGATCATCCGCCGTTACGACATGATGCGGGCTTGGCTGGCCGACGGGGCCCTGACGCCGACGCAGATGCTGTCGCCCGACGGGCTGCACATGGCCGATGGCGGCTACGCCAAGCTGGCGGAGATGGTGGCCATCGATATCCTGCACCGCGCTGCGCCACCTATCGTGGCGATGGACACGACGAATCAACGCTGAGGCCGCGGGGCCGCAAGGCCGCCGACCGCTCTTGCGTGCATCTATCGGCACACTCACACTTCCCGGCCGCATCGACCAGGAGAGGCCGGGATGATCTCCAGACGCCACTTCGCCGTCGGGAGCACCGCGCTCGTCCTCGATGCCCCCGCGTCCGTGGGGCGTGCCGGCGCACAGACCCCGCGCAACGTGCTGCGCGCCGTCCCGCAGGCCGAGCCCCAGGTGTTCGACCCGCACCAGTCACAAGCCAACGTGACCTCGGTGCATGCCGCGATGATCTATGACACGCTGTTCAGTTGGGACGCCAACATGGTGCCCCGGCCGCAGATGGTGGACACCTGGACGACGTCGGACGACCGGCTGCTCTACACCTTCACGCTGCGGCCCGGCCTGATGTTTCACGACGGCTCGCCGGTGACGACGCGCGACGTGATCGCCACCCTGCGGCGCATGTTCGTCCGCGACTCGCAGAACCAGATCTTCGCGGGCCTGATCGCCTCGATGGACTGCGTCGATGACCGCACGTTCACCCTGCGGCTGAAGGAACCGTTCAACTACGTCGAGTTCCTGCTCGGCGGTAGCAACGGCGTCGCCGGCGCGATCATGCGCGAGCGGGAGGCGGTGACCGATCCGTTCACCCCGGTCAAGGCGCTGATCGGATCGGGTCCGTTCCGTTTCAACACGGCCGAGTACAAGCCCGGCGCACGCCTGGTCTATGACAAATTCGAAGGCTACCTCGCGCGCAAAGAGCCCCCGAGCGGCTTCGCCGGCGGCAAAGTGGTGAAGTCGATCGCGTCGAGCTGGTGGTGATTCCCGAGCCCGCCACCGCCTATGCCGCGCTCCGACGCGGCGAGGTCGACTTCCTCGACGGCCCCACGCTCGATCTGCTGCCGACGGTGGCGGACGACCCCGAGATCGTGATCGGCGAGGTCTGGCCGATCGAGACCTACGCCGTTCTGCGCTTCAACCACCTGTATCCGCCGTTCAACAACGTGAAGGCCCGCCAGGCGGTGGCGCACGCCGTCAGCCAGCGCGACTACATGACCGCTTCCTACGGCGATCCGAAATACTGGCGCGAATGCTACGCCTTCTGGATCTGCGGCAGTCCCAACGGCACCGAGGTCGGCTCCGACGACTATCGCCATCCCGATCTCGACAGGGCCCGCGCCCTGCTGCGAGACTCCGGCTACCAGGGCGAGACGGTCGTGCTGATCGCCGGGTCCGACATCCCGGCCTATCGGCAGATGAGCCTGGTCACCGCCGATCTGCTCAAGAAGATCGGCATGAATGTCGATTTGCAGATGATGGACTGGGGCACCGTCGCGGCGCGCCGCGCCAAGAAGGATCCGCCGTCGCAGGGCGGCTGGAACCTGTTCCACACCAGCGCCAACGGCGCGCAGCTCGCCAGCCCGCTGACCAGCCCGTCGACCATCACCACCTGCGACGGCAAGAATTTCGTCGGCTGGCCCTGCGATCAGGTCGAGGAGGATATGCGGATCAAATACATCCGCGAATCCGATCCGGCCAGGCAACGGGCGCTGCTGGAGGCGATGCACGCGCGGCTATGGGTATCGCTGCCGTACGTGCCGCTGGGTCAGTTCAAGCAGCCGTTCGTCTGGCGCAAGAACGTTACGGGTGTGTTGAAGACCAACACGTTAGTATACTGGAACATCGAAAAGACCTGAGACGTGCGCTGCACCGATGGCGGATCAGCTTGGCTCGTAGCCGGGCAGTTTGGTCGGCACCGCTCCCTCCCCACGTCATGGCCGGACTTGTTCCGG
>PLXO01000243.1:10104-10253 GCA_003151425.1 Acetobacteraceae bacterium | reverse complement strand
CAGGTCGCAGCCGGCCGCCAGCGCCTGAAGCGCAAGCTCGGCGGGCGAGCCGGCCAGGGCATAGCCAGACAGTGCGCGCATCGCCAGATCGTCGGTCACCAACACTCCCTCGAAGCCGATCCGGCCACGGATGACCCGCTCGATGATCG
>PLXO01000243.1:0-10047 GCA_003151425.1 Acetobacteraceae bacterium | reverse complement strand
ACCGGCTGGACGCCAGCGGCGAGCAGCCCCGCCGCCACCGCCCGACCCAGCCGGCCGACCGTCGCCGGGTCCTCGGCCAGCGCCCGATCGCCGATCACCGCGTGCGCCCCGGGCAGCCCCAGATCGAGCACCGGCGCCGCCACCACGTCGAACCCGGCAGCAGCGCAGTCCAGTCCGATCAGCGCGCCCGTCAGCCAGGCCGCCCGGAGCCCGCTCGCCGGCACGAGCGCGAACAGTGCGCCGAGCGTGGCCGCCGGCGGATGCGGGCGCCAGTGCGGCGGACGCAGCCGCGCGACGCGGCCACCCTCCTGATCCACCATCAGCACCGCGTCCGACGGCAGCACGCGCCGCAGCGCCGCAACCAGCGCGGCCAGCTGTGGTTTGTCCGCGATGTTGCGCGCGAACAGGATGACGCCGGCGGGCGGCTGGGCACGCATCAGCGCCGCCTCGGCCGCAGTGAGGTCCAGCCCGGCAATGCCGACGATCGCCGCCTTCACGCTGGGGTCCGGCAGATCACCGTTCCCGAGCTCGGGGGGCGACGGCCCGCTTCGCCGCACGGCGAACGTCCCAGCGGAGCACCCGGGCCGACGCTATTTCGATGCGCGAGAAGGGCCTCGACATGGGCGACCGGGAACTGCGCGCAGACATCGGGTGTCGGTCCCTGTGGACACTCAACCGCACGTTGCTGCGCGGGGCCGCGCACAAGGATGAATATGCGGCTGATGCGCGGTGGACGCCGCCGATAAGCCGCGAATGAGTATTTTATGAATGAGTATATCACGAATGAGTATATTCCGAACCTGCTGTCGCCGTTCAAGTCCTGGTTACCTCGGTACACTCATCACTCGGAGTACGCGGCAAACGGAGGCGCACATGGCATACTATCGCATCTATTGGCTGGATGCCGCCGACCGAATCTTTGGTGTCCAAGAGGCGCATTGCGAGTCAGACCAGATCGCCATAGAAGTTGGCAGACCACTATTGACCACATGGCCAGCGGTCGAGATATGGGAACGCGCTCGGCAAGTCGCGCGGCTACTACCGGAACATCCAAAAGCTGCGCTCTACGCCGGCTTGTAACGCTGCACCCCATTGCTGTGACCGGGACCGCACGCATTGCATCTTGCGCTCGGCGGACTGCCGGCACCTGACGCGGCCCGCAGATCCGCTTGACGCCACGTCGTCCGTGCGTTGTGGTGTGCCGGCGCCTTGGCGAAGGACCAATTCGCCGTTGCCTCATTCCGGCCCGCCCGCGACAGTGCGAAGAGTCGCCCTCAATGGCCGGTGAACGACGCCCCTACGACCCACGGACCACCGGTCAGCCCGGCACCGCCTTCGCTGATGAGCCCGGCACCGCCTTCGCTGATGAGCCCGGCACCGTTATCGCCGATAACCCCGTTGCCTTTTTCGCTGATGAGGCTGCCGCCGTCGTTCGATATTACTCCCGCGGCCATTATCAGGCCGCTGCCATCCTGCGAGATCAGGCCGCTGCCGTCCTGCGAGATCAGGCCGCTGCCATCCTGCGAGATCAGGCCGCTGCCGTCCTGCGAGATCAGGCGGATGTCGGCGCCGTTGTCCATCTTCAAGCCGCTGCCGTCTTGCGAGATCAGGCTGCCGCCATCGTTCGAAACGACGCTGCCGCCATCGTTCGAAACGACGCTGCCGCCGTCATTCGAGATGACATGGGCCGCCAACTGACCATTGCTGTTTGTGATCTGGATGACCGTCCCCGCGATCGGCAAATTCAACGTGCCGTTCGTGCCCGCCTGTGCCGTCACGCTTATCGAGCCGTTCGACTGTGGAGTCATCGTGAAGGCGCCATGTCCTCGATCGTCCACTATTGTGAACGAGCCTGCGTTCCCAATGCCCGCCCGGATGAGGCCGCGCGGATTCGTGGGGTCTGGCTCCTTCTCAAGTGTGGTGTAAATCCCCGTGTACGTTGCCGGGATCGCGTCCCACCTATTGAGCTCAGATTGGCTGGGATATCGCTTGTAGACCGCGACATAGGCACGAACGGCGGTTTGCTCCTCCTCTGGTGCGCTGAATTCCGGCGATATTTTGTTATAGTCAAGTTTCCCACCGGTTGCGAGCACCTGACTCCATTTCGCGAGTTCTTGTGATGTAGGCGCTCTTCCCACCAGTTGATTATATTTGTCCACGATCGTTTGCGTTCGCTGCTGCGTAAGCAGCGCCACGAAGTCGGAAAAATTCGTCAGCGCGCCGTTGGCATCCTTCATGCCGGCAAATTGCGCCACCTCCTTTGTCGTTGGCGCCCGCCCATAGACTTGCTGAAAGGCATCCCGGATGGCGAGTTGCTGCCCGCCCGGCTGAACCATGCCGATCAGCCGGTTGTACAGGTTCTGGTAGCTCGTGATGGGACCGCCGTGGCTCGCGTTGGTCACTTCGGGTCCAAGCACCGCCCAATCGACCCCGGCTCGGTTTGTGCCGAAGACCGCATAAAGGGCGGCATCGATCGCGCCGTTCTGTGTCGCGGTATTGGCTTTGAAATAGGCTTGGTTGTCCAGCACCATCTGCGCGTCGGTATATTGCCCGGTGAGCAACCGGTTGCTCCACAGATCGAGCTCGGCCTGAGACGGCGTACGGCCGAAATTCTGCTCGTACGAGCGGATCACCATGTCGGCGCGCGTCGCGGAGCCTACCGCGGTATGGGCTCGGACCTGGTCAGTCAGCACCACGACCATGTTGCTGTAGCGGTTGCGTGTCTGCTGCTGCGTCTGCGAGAATTGAGCGAGCTCGCTGTCGGTCGGATAGCGCCCGAGCGTGTTGTAAAAGGCACTATTGACCGTCTGGGTACGCTGTTGATCGCCCTGACTGCTGGCAAGCCAGGAATCGTTGTTGGCGATGAGCTGCTCCTCGTTCCAGCCGGTCTTGGGCAGTTGCCCCAGCCAGTAGCTCAATTCGGCCGGCAGCGGCGCGCGCCCGAACGACGCTTCATAGGAATCGTTGATCTCCTTGGTCAGCGCCGCCGTGTTGCTGCTGCCCAGGGCGTCCAGGTGATAGGTTTCGGCTGACTGCGTCGAAGCGACAGTTGCCGTTGTCGGCGCGAAGGTTTGCCCGGCGAAGGTCGGCCCAGACAGCTTTGTCAAGGCCTGTATTACGGCCGAAACGCCGCCACTGTTGTAGCTCGCCAGCAGGGTCTGGGCGTCGCTGCTGTTCACCGCCGCGACGAGATCGGTCGATTGTAACTTGTTCAGCAGCGCTTGCTGTTGGTCGGCGCTCGCTCCTTGCCACTGATCCAGCAGCGCTACTACAGCGCTGGGCGGAAACGTCGCCAGGATCGCCTGGATCTGCGTCTTTTCGGTATTGTCCAACGAATTTTCGAGTTCGTTCAACACCGTCGCCTGAGCTGTCGTCAGGCCAGCCACCGGCCTGCTGCCGGTACCACCGCTTCCGCCACCACCGCCGCCTCCGCCCCCACCACCGCCGCCGGTGCAGGCGGCAAAGCAGACGCTATCGAAAGTATACGGACCCGTGCCGGCTGCACCCACCAGTGTTGGCAAGTGCGTGCTGTCGCTCGGACCGCTTGGCGGGGTGGTGCCGATCACTCCCGTCAGCTCCGTGGAGGGATTGGCTGCCGAGCCGACAGGCGGCGGTCCGATCGTGATGCTCGAGGCATTGACCACACCCTGGATCGCGGACCCGCTAATCACGTTCTTGCCGACCGCGGCCAGCGTGACCCGGCCTATCGCGGTCAAATTGGTGATGGCAATGCTGTCGCCCGAAACCGTGACCGCGTTGAGCGGCGAGATCCTGCCGGCGACGGCGATGCTCACCGCTTCGTTGGCCGCGACCTGGAAATTATGCGCCGGGTCGCCGGAAACGGTATCGACAAAATTATTGAAGGCGATATTGCCGCCGCCGGAGGGGAAGGACTCCGCGCAACTGTTACCCGTCGAGCACACTTGGACGCTGTCGTTCATGACCTTGACGGCGCCGTCGAAATTGATGTTGCGGCCGCTGGTTACGACCTGGCCTCCCAGGTAGACCACGCCGGTTCCGTTTTGCGTGAAGGTCCCGTTGCCGACCACGATCCTGCTGCCACCGTACAGAACGAGCCTCCCGGTCGCGCCGACATCGATGGTGACGTCGCCGTAGGCGAAGAAGGTCTTGTTCGGATTGAGCTCGATATCCGTGCCGGTCAGGTTCGCGGCCTCGGTTTGATTCGTCTCGGCATCGACATTGCCGAGGAACAGGAGCTGGTTGCCGCCCGGATCTTGTTGCAGGTGTCCGGTGTAAAGGTCTGCCTGGAAGGCGGTGGATTGCGCTGAGACGATCTCGATACTGTCGATCCGTGCGGCGGACGTCCCGACCTGGCCATCGAACTCGATCGAGCCGCTGCCGGCCTTGAGCAGCAGGCCGCTGCCGGTGCCGGCCGACGTCAGCGCCGAGCTGAAGGTCAGCGTGCCGTCGCCACCGGCGCCCGTGACGTCGATGGCATTGATGCGTTGGCCGACGATCACCGGACCGAGCGCTTGGACGTTGCCGCCATTGCTCGTGAGATCGCCGTTCAGGGTGATGGTGCCGTTGACGCCCGGCTCGAACGCCATAGCCAGCTTGCCCGACGTGCTGGCGATGTTGGCGTTGATCGCGATCGAATTATCGGCCTGAAGCAGCAGGAAGCTGCCGCTGCCGGCGCTCTTCAGAATGTCGGAGGCGACCGTGATGTCGCCTAGGTTGCCTGCCTGGGTGACGCCGGTGTTGGTCTTGATCGTCACCTGGGTGGCATGCGCCAGTGCGTTGTCGATGGTGCTGGCGGCGACAACGGAATCGTCCGCGGTCGGCGTCACGGTGCAGAAGCCCCCGGAGCACGCCGTGTTACTGGGCACATCGGTGGTTGCGACGTTGGTTGCGACGGTAATGTTGTGCGGATCGAGCAGCCATTGGCCGCCGGCGCCGGCATTGACCGTGCCGCCGGCGATCAGCCGATCGCCGGACGAAGTCTCGATGAAGCCGCCGCTGCCGCCCCGCGCGCCGACCGCGGAAATGGTGCCCGCAACCGTGGTCGAACGGTCCGACCAGACGATGACGCGGCCACCGTTGCCCGATTTGGTCGCGTTCGCGGTAATGGTGGAACCGGCGGCGGCGATGACGGTGCTCGCGTTGGCCTCGGGACCCTTGCCCTGGTAATTGCCGCCGACGAGAACCTGGCCGCCGCCGGCCGCGCCCGAAGCGCTCGCCACCGCGCTTCGGGTCAGGTGGATATTGTCGCCCAGCAGCTTGACCGTGCCGCCATGTTCATTGGCCGCCGTTCCTTCGGCCAACACCTGCCCGGCGACCGTCACTTGCGACGCGGCCAACGTGATGGTGCCGCCTTGCTGCCCCACCGTGTCGGCGCGTAACACGCCGTCGAGGTTGATGACGGAGTCGACCAACGATTTCGCTTGGCTCGCCGTCAGTTGCACGACGCCGCCATCGGCCAGAATCTTGCCGCTCTGCTTGATGGAAGCGGTTTTGGAACCGCCGCCGAGCACCAGCGTGATCAGCCCGTCGCCATAAAGGTCGAGTGTCGCGGCGTCGCCGGCGGCGAGCGCCACCTTGCCGAGTCGGGCATTGATCACGCCTGAATTCGCCACGTTCGGGGCGATGAAGGCGACCAGCCCGCCCTGCTTGGCGGTGATTTCCCCGGCATTGGCGATGGTGGCGTCAGCTTGCCCGGGGATGCTGAAATTCAGCCGGCCGGCGGCGAAATCCGCGGAACTGATATTGGCGGTGCTGGCGATCAGCCGAGCCACTTCGGCCTTGGCGTCCGGTCCGAACAGAATGCCCTGCGAATTGATCAGTATGAGCGTGCCATCGGCCAGAAGGTGGCCGTTGATCGTGGTCTTGCCGCCCTGAATTTCGTTGAGCGCCTGATTACCGGCGCCGCCCTGAATGAATATGACCGTCTCGCCCTTGGCGATGTTGAACGATTGCCACTCGATGGTTGCTTTGGGAGACGTCTGCAGCACTTCCAGTTTCGTGGGCGAGAGCTGGATGATCTGGGCGGTACCCTGGATGACGGTGTCGCCTTTCGGCAGGGCGACAGCGGCAGGCGGCGACATCATTCCGATGACGGCTGCGATCGCCGTCGCTTGCCGCCATGCCGTGCCATAACCCGACGACAAGGACCGCCTGGACGACAAGGGCCGCCTGACCGATGAAGACATCATTACCTCCCCCAATATGCCCGCGATGCCCACGCCCTAGAACTGCGCCGCCAAGGAAAAGAAGAAGCGGGGATCTCTGTTGCCGAGCGCCTGAACGTTGCGGGTGAGGGGAAAGTCGACTTCCCCTGAGGCCGCGAACCCGTAGGCCAGGTTCAACCGCACGCCAAACCCGGTCGACATCACGGTCGCCGAGCGATAAAGCCCCGGCTGCAGTGCGCCGTCATTCCACACCGCGCCGCCGTCGTAGTAGGCGAACAGTTGGTACCGACGCACGATATTGCCGTCCCCCGCGCGGGTATAGCGCAGCTCGGCCGATCCGGCGGCACCGCTGTCGCCGAGAATTTCGGAAGGATCGTAGGCGCGCCCGAATTGCGGGCCTCCGATGCCGAACGCTTCGGAAAAGAACAGAGGTCCGCTCGAAAGCTGGGCCGCGGCCGCGAGTTCGAGAGAAAACGGGCCTCGAATCGGCTGGTCGCGCGACACGTACATGTTGGCCTTGGTGAAATCAGGACGTCCATCGGTGCGCGTGCGCAGCGGGCCCGGCTCGGTCGCGCCGAGAAAGTTGATCCCGTGGCTAAGCTCGATCGAGACCAGGTTTACCGCCAGCATTTGCGTGAGCGTGTCGGCAATATCATACGTCGCGGTCAGGCGTACCGGGCGGACCCGGTCGTAGAGATGTGTCGCGTCGGCGAGGATGTCGCTATTGACCTGGCTAATATCGAACTCGCCGCTGACGCGCAGGTTTTCCAGGCGGCTGCGAATGATCGGATACTCGGCGCCGGCCGTGACCAGATACGACGAATCGTGGACGTCGAGCGGCGTCAGACTGGCGCCCGGATGATCGTTGCCGAACAGACCTCGCAACCGCAGCTTCAGACCTTCGGTGCCGACCGGGAGCTCGGCACCAAGGTCGGTATAATGCGTTTGGTACGTCGTCGCGGCCAGAAACCGCGCGCTGAACCGCTCATATTCGCCGAGCGCCGAATTGAGGCCGACGCCGGCATTGACCTCGTAATTGCCAAAATACCGGCCCGCGCGATTGTCGAACCCGATATTGCCGTCGAACATCTTCTGGCTGACGGTGACGATCAGATCAGCGGCGCCTGCGATAGTGCGTGCCGGCTTGAGTGCGCCCGTCGCGGTGACCCCCGCCAGATCGTTGATCAGCAGAAGGTAGCGCTCGATGGTCGCGGAACGCAGCGGAAAGTCCTGCGCGATCTTGTCGGCGATCCGCTTGATATAGTCGGTCTGTCCGGGCGTGCCACCAACGATCGTTACGTTTTGTACAAAGCCCTCGACGATTCGCAGACGAACCACCCCGTCGCCAATCTGCTGGGGCGGCACCAGGGCTTGGCTGAGCAAATAGCCGTCATTGCGGTATTTGGCGGTGATCGCCTCGGCCAGGGCATATATGTCCGCGACAGATATGTTGCGTCCGATCTTGTCTTGGAACAGCGTCGCCAACTCGGCTTCGCGGTAAACCGTTCCACCCTGAATATCGACCCGGCGCAGGGTAAAGCGGATTTCGGCGGCACCCTTGGGTGGAGCCGCTGCACCAGGTCCGCCCGGCACTATCACGGGTGCCTCTCCGGACAGCGGCTCGGGCGGCGCCTGGAAAAGGGCAGGGCCTCGGCCGGGCTGAGCGGCGCTTGGCACCGCAGGCTGGGCTGACGCTTGCACAACTAAAATCAAAATCCAAACGCAAATTACCGTCCCACCACGCAAAACGCCATACCGCATCCGACTGTCCCACCGCGTCTCTAAAAATCGACGTAGATTGATTTTTTTATCGAGTCAATGTCGATCTTGTCGGTTGCGGCCGCCTGAGTGTCCAATTGCGCGTTCTGCGGCCTATTCGCCGAGAGACCACACGCTTTTGTTACCATCGCCGGGTCAGGAGTGGGTCCGCATATCCCGTACGAACGGCCCATCCGCCACCACCACACCGTGGGCGCTCATGGCAATCGTGAAAGCGACGTAGAGGGTGGCGAAGCCCCGCCGTCGGAGTCGTTCGACCCCGGCGCGAAGCTGTCTAATTCCCGCCCGAACCTCCGTCGGCGTGAGTGCATTCTTGCGGACCTGCCGCCGCAGGATGTTGCAGGCGTCGTTGAGCCGGAAGTCCGCCACCGGCAATGTCCATCCTGCCGCGCCGGTGAAAATCCAGGCGGGTGCGCGGGTTTCTCATGGCGTGCGCCGACTCGCGGCGGGGGAAGGCTCAGAACGCCGCGACCGCGCAGCCGCCGCCCTTGGCCTTCACCTCCTGGCAGAACTGGCCGGCCTCCGCCTCGGTGGCGAAATCGCCGGTGCGCACCCGCCACAGTGTGTGGCCGTCGTGCTCGATCTTGGTGAACAGCGGGTGATGGGTGCCGAGCACGCCCGGCATGCGGTGCGCGAGCCGGTCCCATTCCTGCCGCGCCGCGGTCTCGGTGCTGACGGCGGCGAGCTGCACCTGGGCGCGCCCGGCCGGCACACGCGCGGCAGGCGGCGCCGCGTGACGGTCCGCCGTTGCGGCCGCAACCTGGGCCGGTTTCGCCGCAGGAGGTGCGGTGATTGCCGGCGTCGACGGCGTGGCGGCGATGACCGGCCGGAGTGACGCGGCGGTCGAGGTTGCGGTCGGAGGCGGGGCGGGCCGCGGCGGCTGCCGGGCCAGCGCCTGCGGATCGGGCATCTCCGGCGCCGGGGCCAGCTTGTCGGCCGAGGCGGTCGTATCCCCCGTGCCGGCATCGGCGGTCAAACCGGGGATCTGCATGCCGCCGGGATTGGCCGGCTTGACCCGCATCGGCCGCGCATCCGCCTGCACCACGGGCACCTGTCCGCCGTGGTGCCCGACCGAGGACCACAGCACGACGATCAGCACCAGCGCGCCGCTCAGCCCGCCGGCGATCAGCATCAGACGGCGCGTCATGGTATCCAGACCGCGACGTCGGGGCACGCGGTAGACCGGGCTTCTTGGAATGCTCAGCTCGTCCGACACGGCAACTGCTCCTTCACCCAAAATCCACGCCATCCAAAGTCAACGCCACCTAAGTCCACGCCCCCGGGGTCAACCTCCCCAGGGTCACTGCCCCCAGGATCCACGCCAACGCCGGTGCGCCGCATCGATCCGGCCGACCAGCGCGCTCAACGCATCTCCTCGACGGGCACCACGCCCATCACGGCGAGGCCAGAGCGAATCACCACGGCCGTCGCGGCCACCAGAGCCAGCCGCGCCAGGGTCTCCCCCGGGAGGGCGGGCTGTAGGAACCGCAATGTGGTGTCGGCCTGGCCTCGGTTCCATAGCATATGAAGGTCGCCCGCCAAGTCATAGAGAAAAAACGCGATCCTGTGCGGTTCGCTCGCCAGCGCGGCGGCCTCCACGGTGCGCGGCCAGCCGGCGAGGCGGCGGATCAGGGCAAGTTCCGGCTCGGCCGTCAGGCAGTCCAGCCCGCCGCCGGTCAGCCCCCCCAGTTCCCCGTTGCCCAGCCCCGCCTTGCCCAGCGCCACCTCGGCCAGCGCCGCGTCGCTCACCGCGTCGGCACCGAACAGTTCGGCCGCGGCGCGCAGCACCGAGCGGCAGCGGGCATGCGCGTACTGCACGTAGAACACCGGATTGTCGCGGGTCTGCGCCACCACGGCGTCCAGGTCGAACTCCATCTGCGCGTCGGATTTGCGCGTCAGCATGGTGAAGCGGACGGCATCGCGCCCGACCTCGTCGATCAGGTCCCGCAACGTCTCGAAGCTGCCGGCGCGCTTGGACATCCGCACCGGCTGCCCGCCGCGCAGGGTGTGGACGATCTGGCACAGCACGATCTCCAGCGTCGCCTCGTTGTCGGAGACCGCCTTCACCGCCGCCTTCAGGCGCGAGACGTAACCGCCATGGTCGGCGCCCCAGACGTCGATC
>PLXO01000257.1 GCA_003151425.1 Acetobacteraceae bacterium | reverse complement strand
TTCCGCACTTCTGGGACTCCCGTAGCCCCTTGAGGGAGGGGGTTGGGGGGAGGGGTTGGAACGGCACAAGGTTAGCAACCTACCGTACCGCACCGACCCATCCCCCCATCCCCCTCCCTCAAGGGGAGGGGGAGAAGCGGGCCGCGTCAGCTATGGCCCAGGTAATCCATCCGCCCGCCATCGACGACGAGTTGCTGCGCGGTGATGAACCCCGCCTCGGGCGCGGCCAGGAACACCACCGCATTCGCAACATCTTCCGGCATCCCAATCCGCCCCACCATCGTGCGCTGACGCATCCGCTGTTCCGTCTCGGCCCATTCGGAATCGCTCCGGCTCGCCCGCGCCATTTCGGTACCGATAAACCCCGGCGCCACCGCATTCACCGTGATCCCATCCGGCCCCAGTTCCATTGCGAAACGACGCGTCAAAATCGCCAGCTCCGCCTTCGTTCCCGCATAGAACGCGTTCCCCGGCAGCGCCGTCCCAATCCCCGCCAGCGAGGTGATGTTGACGATCCGTCCATAGCGCCGCTCGCGCATCGCCGGCATCACCGCGCGGATCGCCGCGATCGGCCCATCGACATTGACCCGCCGCATCCGCGCCAACGCGTCCGCATCGAACGTGTCCAGCGTCGCTTGCCGTGCGAATCCGGCATTGTTCACCAGGATGCTGATCGGCCCGAGCGCCTGCGCCGCCTGCGCAACCATCGCTGCCACCTGCGCCGGATCAGCCACATCGGCACTCACCGCGATCGCGCGCCCACCCGCCGCGGTGATCGCGTCCACGACCGAAGCCGCCTCCGCTTCACTCGTGGCGTAGTTCACCGCAACCGCCGCGCCGCGTCCCGCCAGCAGCAGCGCGGTCGCGCGGCCGATGCCACGCGACGCGCCGGTCACCAGCGCCACCTGTTCCCGCCAGGCCATCCCGCATCTTCCCTTTCGCGTCGGGCTTGAGTGAAGGGCAAGCATGCGCTCAGGATAGGCCACGCAAAAGGGGTGCCACTGTGCAGACCTTCGTCGACTCGAGCGATCTGATTCCGGACGGCGCCGCGCTGGCCGCGCGCATGCGCCGCGACGGCTACCTGTTCCTGCGCCGGCTGCTGCCACCGGACGCCATCCACGCCGTGCAGCGCCAGGTCGGCGAGATCGCCCGCGAAGACGGCTGGCTGTGCCGCGACCGGCCGGTGGAGGACGCCATCGCCGACCCCGCCGGCTTCTGCGTCGATCCCGAACCGACCTACCTGCACACGTTACGCCGGATCAACCATCTGGAGGACTACCACGCGCTAAAGCACCATCCCGCGCTGATCGGCTTGTTCGAGCGCATGCTGGGCGGCCCGATCCTGCCGCACCCGCGCGTGCTGATGCGCAACATCTTCCCGGTGCACGATGAGCTGACCACCAAGGCGCATCAGGACTTTCCCAACGTGCAAGGCTCCACCGAGGTCTTTACGGCCTGGCTACCCCTGATCGACTGTCCGATGGAGGTCGGTCCATTGCAGATCGCCGCCGGTTCGCACACCCAGGGCGTGTTCGACTTTCATATCGGTGCCGGTGCCGGCGGCATCGAGATCATTGATCCGCTCGAAGGAAGCTGGGTTTCCGGCGCGTTCGCGCTGGGCGACGTGCTGATCTTCCACTCGATGGTGGTGCACAAGGGCGTGCCCAACCGCAGCGCCAAACTGCGCATGTCGATGGACGTGCGCTATCAGTTGGTCAGCGAACCATTCAACCCGGACAACGCCAACGCCGATGGGCAGCCGCTGGCGTGGGACGACATCTACGCCGGCTGGCGATCGAAAGATCTGCAATACTACTGGCAGCGCCTGCCGTTGACATTGAAAGACTTCGACCGCACCTGGTTCGACAAGCGCGATGCGCTCGGTTTCGCGCTGGGCGACGCCGGTGATCCGCGCGCAAGATCGGTGCTGCAACGCATCGTCGCCCGCGATGCCGACGCGGCGAAGCGCGAACGGGCGCGGCATTTGCTCGAAGCGCTGGATCACGCCTGATGGCATGGCGCATCGGCATCGACATCGGGGGCACCTTCACCGACGTCGCGTTGGTCGACGAAGCCAGCGGACGCATCGAGGTCGCGAAAGTCCCCACCACGCCAGCGGATTTTGGCCAAGGCGTGATGACAGGCATCCGCCAGGCGCTGGACGGCAACGCGATTGCCGCAACCGATGTCGCGCTGTTGGCGCACGCCACCACCGTGGTGACCAACGCGCTGCTGCAGAAGAAGGGCGCCCGCGCCGGCTTCATCGCCACGCGCGGATTCCGCGACCTGCTGGAGCTGCGCCGGTCCTCGCGCGCCGACCTGTACGATCTGTTGCAGGACGCCCCCGACGTGCTGGTGCCGCGCCGCTGGCGTTTCGAGATCACCGAGCGTATCGACGCCCAGGGCGCGGTGGTCACGCCGCTTGCCGAGGCCGAAATCCCCACGCTGATCGACGCGATCCGCGCCGCCGAACTGCAAACCATCGCCGTATCGTTTCTGTTCTCGTTCCTCAACGACGCGCACGAACGTCGCGTGGGTGCCGCGCTGCGCCACGCGCTACCCGACGTGCAGGTCTACCTGTCCTGCGAGGTGCTGCCGGAAATTCGCGAGTTCGAACGCGCCAGCACCACCGCGGTGTGTGCCTATGTCGGACCGTTGCTCGCAGCCTACTTGGATCGGTTGCAGCGTGCGGCAACAGATCTTGGCCTGCCGCAGTTGCACGTGATGGGATCGTCCGGCGGCGTGTTCGACATCAAGGAAGCGCTGCGCATGCCGGCGATGGCGGTGGAATCCGGCCCGGCCGCCGGCGTGATCGCCGCGGCGCTGGCCGGACGGCAGCTCGGCCGCCCCAACTTGATCTCCTTCGACATGGGCGGCACCACGGCGAAGGCGAGTGTCATCGCCGGCGGAGAAGTCTCGGTCACCGCGGAATACGAGGTCGGCGGCGCCGGCCACGCCAACCGCTGGATGCACGGCACCGGCCATCCGATCCGCGTGCCGGTGATCGATCTCGCCGAGGTCAGCGCCGGCGGCGGATCGATCGCATGGGTCGATCCCGGCGGCGCGCTGAAGGTCGGGCCGCACAGCGCGGGCGCCGATCCCGGCCCGGCGGCGTACGGTGCGGGTGGCACGGCGCCGACGGTGACCGATGCCGACGTGGTTCTGGGGTATCTGGATCGCGCGGCACTGCTGGGCGGCGCGCTGCGCATCGACAGCGCTGCGGCCGAACGTGCCATCGCGGCCGATGTCGGGGACAAACTTGGCCTGTCGGTCACCGAGGCGGCGGCGCGAATCGTTGAAGTTGTCAACAGCAACATGGCGCAGGCGCTGCGCATCGTTTCGGTCGAGCGCGGCCATGATCCGCAGGAATTCAGCCTGATCGCCTTTGGTGGCGCCGGCCCGGTGCACGCGGCTGCGTTGGCGGCGGAGCTGCAAATCCCGGAGGTGATCATTCCGCCCGCGCCTGGCGCATTCTCCGCGCTGGGGCTGGTCGCCAGCGACCTGAAGCGCGATTTCTCCCGCACGCTGTATGCCGATCTCGACGGGGTCGATCCGGGGCGCATCGCGGACGTGTTTTCCGGGATGGAGGCGGAGGGGCGGCACTTCCTGGACAGCGCCAACGTGCCGTCGGAGCGGCGGGCGTTACTGCGCCTGGCCGATGTGCGCTATCGTCGCCAGGCCTACGAGCTGACCGTGCCGGTCGCCGACGGCCCGGTCACGCGCACCACGCTGGAGGCGCTGGCCGCTTCGTTTCATGCGAAACATGAGCAGACCTATGGCCATGCCAACCGCGCCGAGGCGGTGCAGCTCGTCAATTTGCGGCTGACTGCGCTGGGGAGGTTGCCCGGGCTGACGCTGATCCAGCGAAGCGATGCGGCACTGGCGCGGCGACATAGTCGCGAGGTGTGGTTCGCCGAGATTGGATTTGTTGCGACGGCGGTGCATTGGCGCGACGGGCTGGTTCCGGGCACGCGCATCGCTGGTCCGGCGATCATCGAGGCGCTCGATTCCACGACGGTCGTGCCGCCGAACTGGCGCGCAATGGTAGACGATCTCGGATACATGAGGTTGTCACGAGCATGAAACAAACCTACTTCTCCCCCTCCCCTTGAGGGAGGGGGTTGGGGGAGGGGTCGGTTCCAATGTCGCACCAAAGCCTCACGCCGCGAGACCCCTCCCCCCGCCCCCCTCCCTCAAGGGGAGGGGGAGAAAAAAGTAACAGGAACCCGCATGCCCAAACTGAAAATCGACCCGGCCCGTTTCGAGGTCGTCAAGAACGCCCTCACCTGCGCCGCCGAGGAAATGAAAATCGTCCTGGCGAAAACCGCGTACTCCCCGTTGCTGAAAGTCGCCGGTGACTATTCCTGCGGCATCTTCGACATCGCCGGCAACATGGTCGCGCAGGGCCCCGACCTGCCGATCCATCTCGGCTCGATGCCCGACGCCGTGCGCGCCATCGTGCGTGCCTTTCCCGACGCCACACCGGGCGACGTGTTCATCCACAATGACCCGTATGACGGTGGCTCGCATCTGCCGGATGTGAATGTCGTCGCCCCGGCCTTCCTCGGCGCCAAGCTGCTCGGCTACGGCTGCGTGCGTGCCCACTGGCCCGACATCGGCTCGGCAACCCCAGGCAGCTATGGCGCCGTCACCGAAATCTTCGGTGAGGGCCTGCGGCTTCCGCCGGTGCGCCTCTATCGCGACGGCAAGCCCGACCCGGGCATCGAGGCGATCATCTTCGCCAATGTCCGTACGCCCACCGAACGAATGGGCGACCTGCGCGCCCAGGTCGCGGCAAACTGGCGCGCCGGCGCCCGCCTCGCGGCCCTCGCCGAGAAATACGGCGCCGTCGAACTGCTGGAAATCATGCAGGAGGTGCAGGACTACTCCGAGCGCATGATGCGTGCCGCCCTGCGCGCGCTGCCCGACGGCACCGCCGAGTTCACCGACATCTTCGACGGCGACGGCATCATCGCGCCCGGCGACACGACCGACGAAACATTCACGGTCAAACTGCGTATCGACAAACGCGGCGACAGCATCACCGCCGACTTCACCGGCTCCGACCCCGCCGTCGCCGGACCGATGAACGCGCCGCTGACCGTTACGGCGTCGGGCGTGTTCTGCGCGCTGAAGATGATTGCCGATCCGAAAAGCCTGATCCCGCCCAACTCCGGCTGCTGGCGCCCGGTCACCGTCACCGCGCCGCCGGGCTGCGTGGTGAACGCGCAGTTGCCGTCGCCGGTGGTCTACGCCAACCACGAAATTTCTCATCGTGTCGCCGACATGGTGATGGCGGCGATGCACCGGATCTCGCCGCGCACCGTGATGGCCGGCTCGCAGGGCACGTCCGCGGTCATCACCTTCGGCGGCGTCGATCCGCGCACCCAACAACGTTACGTCAGCTACGAATCGGTGAAGGGCGGCTTCGGCGCGCGCCCGGTGAAGGACGGCATCAACGCCGTCGCCAGCACCGTATCGAACATGATGAACACGCCGATCGAGATCCTGGAAATGAGTTTTCCCCTTCGCGTCGAGGAATATTCCCTCGTCCCCGACAGCGGCGGCGCCGGGCAGTATCGCGGCGGCCTCGGCGTGCGCCGCGTCTGGCAGGTGCTGGGCCACCAGTCCCACGCCGCGGTCTGCTGCGAGCGCAGCGTAACTCCGCCGTTCGGCCTGGAGGGTGGCGGCCCCGGTGCGCCGGCACGCATCGAAATGATCCCGCCCAACGGCAATCCTCGAAAACTCAACAGCAAGGGCGGTTTCCTCGTTTCACCGGGCGGGCGCGTGGTGATCGAGGCGCCTGGCTCCGGCGGCTTCGGCAACCCCGCCGCGCGCGACCGGGCACGGCTTTCCGAAGACCTGGCGGACGGCTACGTTACACTGGCGGCCGCGCGCCGCGACTACGGCTTCAACCCGGGCTGACCAGCAAGGAGAGTGCGATGACCTACGTGGCTCCCAACTCGATGCAGGCGCGCGATATCGCCTCGCTCGTGCATCCGCAGACCAATCTGCTGCAACACCTTGAGCAAGGCCCGATGGTCATCGACCGCGGACAGGGCATCTACGTCTGGGACGACTCTGGCACCCAGTTCCTCGACGCCGCCGCAGGCCTGTGGTGCGCTTCGCTTGGTTATGCCAGCGAGCGTCTGGCGAAAGTCGCGTATGACCAGATGCGCAAGCTCGGCTACTACCATCTGTATCGCGGCACCTCGAACGAACCGGGCATCGAGCTGGCGGAGAAGCTGCTGTCGATCGCGCCGGTGAAGATGAGCAAGGTGCTGTTCCAATGCTCGGGGTCGGAGGCGAACGACACCGCGATCAAGCTGGTGTGGTACTATCACGCGGCGATCGGCAAACCCGGAAAACGCAAGATCATCGGCCGGCACATGGGCTATCATGGCAGCACCACGGCCGCGATCAGCGCTTCGGGCAAGCCCGACATGCACGCTGAATTCGGCCTCCCGCTGCCGGATTTCCGCCACACTGAATTCCCGCACTACTATCGCCGCCACTCCGACGGCGAGAGCGAGGAGCAGTTCGCCACCCGCATGGCCGACGCGCTGGAAGCAATGATCGTCGCCGAGGGCCCCGACACGGTTGGCGGTTTCATTGCCGAACCCGTGATGGGCGCCGGTGGCGGCATCATCCCGCCGCGCACCTACTGGGAGAAGATGCAGGCGGTGCTGCGCAAATACGACGTGCTGTTCATCGCCGACGAGGTGATCTGCGGCTTCGGACGCACCGGCAACATGTGGGGCAGCATCACCTACGATTTGAAGCCCGACATGATCTCGTGCGCCAAGGCGCTGTCGGCCGCCATGCAGCCGATCTCCGCGCTGATGGTGAACGATCGCGTGTTCGCCGCGATGCTGGACGAGAGCAAGAAGGTGGGGAACTTCGCGCACGGCTTCACCTATGCCGGGCACCCGGTCGCCACCGCGGTGGCGCTGGAAACGTTGCGGATCTACGACGAGATGGACATGGTGCCGCACGTGCAGCGCGTCGGCGCCTATATGCAGCAGGTCCTGGGTCGTTTCATCGACCATCCGCTCGTCGGCGACGTGCGCGGTGTCGGATTGATCACCGGCATCGAAATGATGGCCGACAAGGCGACGCGCACGCCGTTCGATCCGGCGCGCAAGGCGGGCGCGATCGCCGACAAGCACGCCCGCGCGCAAGGCCTGATCCTCCGCTCCATCGGCGACCGCATCGCCTTCTCGCCGCCGTTGATCATCACCGAGGCCGAGGTCGATGAGCTCGCCGTGCGGTTGCAGAAGACACTGGATGCAACCTGGGCCGAGCTCAGGACGAACTGACACAACAGGGAGGCAACGATGTCCGACGTTCAACCGGCCTGCGCACAGAAGAGTCCCTACAAGATGGAGGTGGAGGCCGGCCAATCCTACTGGTGGTGCGCCTGCGGCAAGAGCGGCAGCCAGCCGTTCTGCGATGGTTCGCACAAGGGCAGCGGGTTCCACCCGGTCGAGTTCAAGGCCGAGGAAGCGGCGACGATCTCGTTCTGTGGCCGCAAGCAAACCGGCAATCATCCGCGCTGCGACGGCACGCATCGGAGCTTGTAGGCAGAGGGAAGTTACTCCCCCTCCCCTTGCGGGCTTGGGCCGCGAAGCGGACCAAGGTTGGGGGGAGGGGTTGGTGCCAGGATCGTACCGAGGCATCGTGCCTGCGGAACCCCTCCCCCCAACCTTGGTCCGCTTCGCGGCCCAAGCCCGCAAGGGGAGGGGGAGGAGATGCGACTGAGGAAACACCAATGAAAATCGACGACGTTTCACTGACGATCTTCACCTGGGACAACATCCCGGCGACCAACTACCACACGGGCACTGCCACGGCCGGCAACAGCAATCTCGGCCTGTTGCGTATCCACACCGACGCCGGGCTCGAGGGCCACGCGTTCCTCGGCTCGGCGACCAACCCCGGCGCGATGGACGGTCCGCAGCTCATCCGCTCGCTGAAACCCATGCTGCTCGGCCAGGACCCGCTGGAGCGGGAGCGCATCCACGCCGGCATGCGTCTGATCAATCGCGTGGTCAGCTATCGCACGATCGGCGCGGTCGACGTCGCGCTGTGGGACCTCGCCGGCAAGATCGCAAACCTGCCGATGCACGCGCTGATGGGTACCTACCGCACCTCGATCATGGGCTACGCCAGCTCGCAGGTGCTGCCCGACGTCGCCGCTTACGTGGACCAGGCGCAGGCGTTCAAGGCCAACGGCTGGCGCGCCTACAAGATCCACCCACCGCGCGATCCCGACCACGACATCAAAGTCTGCGTTGCCGTGCGCAAGGCGCTGGGCGACGACTTCCGTGTGATGCTCGATTCCACCTGGAGCTACGACTACACGCAGGCGCTGCGCGTCGGCCGCGCGATCGAGGAGCTCAACTTCTACTGGTACGAAGACCCGCTCGCCGACGAGGACATCTACAACTACGTCAAGCTGCGCGACAAGCTCGACATCCCGATCATGGCGACCGAGTTCCCCGCCGGCGGCCTCGATACCTATCCGATATGGCTGACCGAGCGTGCCACCGATTATCTGCGCGGCGACATCCCGAACAAGGGCGGCCTCACCACGATGCTGAAGACCGCGCATCTGGCCGAGGCGTTCGGCCTGAAATACGAAATCCACCACTCCGGCAATTCGCTGAACAACCTGGCGAACCTGCATCTGTGCATGGCGCTGCGCAACACCACGATGTTCGAGGTACTGCTGCCGCACGGCGCGCACAAATACGGCATGGCGAGGGAGATCGACATCGACAAGGACGGAATGATGCACGCGCCGAGCGGTCCCGGACTTGGCGCCGACATCGATTTCGATCAGATCAAGCGCAAGACCGAGGCGGTGCTGCGGTAGATCAGGGCAATCGGGTGAAGCAATGGACCCGCCCGGATGTCGCTGTCCCGCATGTTGCTGTCATTGCGAGCGTAGCGAAGCAATCCCCTGGCAGTTGCGCACCACTCGTGGGGATTGCCGCGTCGCTGCGCTCCTCGCAATGACAGCGTCGCTGCGCTCCTCGCAATGACAGTGTCGCTTCGCTTCTCGCAATGACAGTGAACCGGCTGATCGTCCGCCTTTCCTACGTTCACCCGATTGCCCTGTGCGGTAGATCGAAGGACATCGCGTCGGCGGGCGCATCATGCTAAGCTGCCGGAATGGTCGCGGCTCTCAAGATCCCGGTCCGGATGTCCGTGGATGAATTCCTCGCGTGGACACCGTCGGACCATCAGTTCTGGCAGCTCGTGGATGGCGAGCCGCAGGCGATGGCGCCGCCCAATCGGACGCACGGCGCGATCCAGGGAGAACTGATCAGCCTGATCCGCAACCACCTGATGGAGCGCGGCAGCCCGTGCAGCGTGATCGACACGCCCGGGATCATCCCCCGCGTCCAATCGGATAGCAACATCCGCATCCCCGATCTGGCCGTGACCTGCTCCGGCTACCAGGCCGAGGAAACCGCCATCTCCGACCCGGTCCTGGTGGTGGAAATCCTCTCCCCCAGCAACCAGGCCGAGACCTGGCGCAACGTGTGGGCCTACACCACCATCCCGAGCGTTCAGGAAATCCTCATCGTCCGCACCGCCGCCATCGGCGCCGAGTTGCTGCGGCGCAACCCGGACGGCACCTGGCCGGAACGCCCGCTCGCGATCGAGCAAGGGGAGCTGACGCTGGACAGCATCGACTTTCGCGCTCCGCTGACCGCCCTCTACCGAACCACGCGCCTGGCACGTGCCAGCGCGTAGCCGCCTGCGCGCTCACGCCGTCAGCGCATCGCCCATCTTGTCCAGCATGAAGTCCAGGTCCTCGACCGGAAACTCCTCGAACTGCGTCAGGATGCGGGCAATGACGCGCGAGCGGTAGCGCTCGTGGTCGCGCTCGCCGCCGTCGAACTGGACCTCGCGCAGCACATCCACCGCGGCCCGGACTGCGGGCAACATCCGCTCCGGCAGGCCGGATTTCCCGTACAGAGATGTCAGGCCGGCGGATCCGGCGTCGTGGATCAGGACGCGCGCGTTGTTGATCGGCACGTCGGCCAGCGCCGCCATCGCTGCCTCGAAAAATGCCATATCGCCGAGGCTCAGCGCACGCCACACCAGAACCGGTGTCAGCCGCCCCTGGCGGTGCATCTGCGCCATCAGCACCTGCAGCTCGGCCTCGGTGGACCCGTGGCTGAGATTGAGCGTCACGCGATCGCGCGTCTGCAGGACAATATCAGTGGCCTGGTCCGCTGGCAGATCGTGATGCGCGACCAGGTATTCCCGCAACTGATCGGAAACCATGACCACCAGCCGTTCGGTCACGGCCATCGGCAGCGCGTCCCGGCGCGCCATGCCCTCCTTGACCGCGTCGCTGGCGGCGAAACGATCGAGCGCCTTGTCCAGGCTGACCGCGCCGATCCGTGCGCCGGCATTTTGCATCAGGGCGATCACCGCAGGCTCCGGCGCCCCGGTGATCAGCGCGTCGGCGACCGGTTCGGACAAATCGGGCCGGCGCGCGATCATCACCTGCTTGCGCGGCGAGCCTTGCCGGACCACGTCGACCAGGTCCGCCTCGGTCAGCACCGGCGAGTCTTCCAGGATGGGCAGCGCCACGTCCTCGACGTCGTTCGCCAGCCGCACCGCCATGTCGTGCGGCAGTTGCGTCGCGCGCCGCAAATTGTGCGACAACGCACAGCGCACCGCGACCGCGACGTCCTGCGCCAGGATGCGCAGGATGTCCTGGGCGGCAAGCAGCTCGCTCTCCGACAGGTCCGCGTCCGCGAGTCCAGAGGCGAGCTTGCCCGCCACGTCCGCCCGCACCGGCGCCGAGGGCTCGGCCAGCAATCGGGCGACGTCGGCTTGTGTCAACTGAAAAGACATGATTTCAGGCCCTTACGGGGGCGCTCAAGCAGACGGCGCTGCGCCACCAGCCTGAACTGTCACAGACATATGTTACGGCCCGGTTAACCGCCCAGCCCAGCACCCCCCGCCACGCCAGGTTGCGCATCAGCGCCGCCACGCCGAACGTCCAGGGCTCGCAACCGCCCGGCCAGAGCCGCCGTCGCGGCATCCTCGGGCCGCGCCGGGTGCCACGCGTCGCGAGCCTCGGACATGGTTTCCCCCTGTTTCTGCCGAAGCGCACTATGGTATCCCTCGCGCGCGAACCGAACGAGGGGGACCGACCGATGCGGCTGTTTGGTGGCGGATCGAAGACCGAGGACGCCGGGAGCTTCGCCATGGCGCTCAGCGAGGACGAGTGGCACCAGAAGCTGACGCCAGCGCAGTTCAACGTGTTGCGCAAGCACGGCACCGAGCGCGCAGGCACCAGCCCGCTCAACCAGGAGAAGCGGGCCGGCACGTTTCTGTGCGCCGGCTGCGGCAAGGCGCTGTTCGGCGCCGACACCAAGTTCGAGAGCGGCACCGGCTGGCCCAGCTTCTACGCTCCGCTGGAGGCGGCGATCGGGACGACGGAGGACCGCAGCATCTTCATGACGCGCACCGAGGTGCACTGCGGCAACTGTGGCGGGCATCTGGGACATGTGTTCGACGACGGCCCACGCCCCACCGGCCTGCGCTACTGCATGAACGGCGCGGCGATGGCGTTCAAGCCGGCGGGCAAGCCGGCGGACAAGCCGGCGGGGTAGGACAGCGGGCGGGTGCGCGCACCAAGCCTTGGGCGGACCATCGAGGCCACTGCCGATTTGTGGCTGATGCCCCGGCATCTGTCCGGGCGATCCAGCGGGGCGCTGCTCCACCTCAGCGTAGATGCGGACGCGCATCGAATTGCCGGCCGCGCGCGCGGCAACGCGCAACCGCCCAGGGACGGCTACCGGATCTGCCGCGAAGCCAGTGCCGGCGCATGGTTCAGGCTCATGAACACGGAGGGCGTCACGCAAGCGGGCGGCCTTATGGCATGACCCTGGAAGCCGCGTTTGGACCGGATGGTGCCGTGGGCGTGGCACATCCGCGGCTGCCCGACCTGGTCTCGCTCGACGGCCTGGGGCGAGGGTATCCGCGCCTGCGCGGCCATCTCGGCGAGGACTGCGGCGAGCACGCCGCGGCGCTGCTGTTCGTTTGATCGGTTAGGCGGAGGCCGCCGGCCCGGTGCGGGCGCCCGGGCGCCGGTCGGCGTGGTCCGCCGGCCGCCGATGCGGGGCGTAATACCACCCGCCCGAATGACTGACGTGCCCTGGCGGTCGCCACTTCCCCTGCATGGCCAGCGGACGGAGTTTTCGATGTTGACCGTCCGGGACCTCGCGACGTCCGCATCGAGCACGCGATACACCGGATTATCAGGCGCTAATCGGGGGCGGGGGCCGGGAGAGACGCCGCCGGGCAGTCTCGTCGCAGGGGCGATCCCCGTGTCCATCTTTGCTGGGCATCCTCGCCACCCACCCAGCGGTCCACTAGCCGCTAGGCACTTACGGGTGAGTAAGCAGTTTGCGCATATTGTCGACGCGTGACTTCGCCACTTCCGAGGCCACATCTGCAAAGTCCATACGGTCGAATGCTTGTCTCGCTAGCGCCTTCGCCCAATCGGGCATTTCTGTCGCACTCTCTAGCGCGTTCATCGTCTCGGCTCGGTTTGGCTCGTGCAGTTGTGGGTCAAACAGGTTAAGCCCTTCGAGCACGTCGCTGATAGCAGGGTCAGTCACCTCCCGGCACTTCTGCGCCAACTCGCCGAGGTATTTGAAGCTGCATGAATATGTCCTTCCATTCCGATCCTCGACCGCGGTAGGGCACAAGACATACAAGATAGTCTGATCGGAGTGCCCGCCGCACTCAGATCAAAGCCACGATGAACCACCGAGTTCCGGAGTTCGCGAACGTAGTTGTAGTCGTCGCTCTTCCCAAAGCCATCCCTAATCCGGTCGATAAAGGCTTCAGGGTTTGCCTTGTTGTCCTTCAGGTAGTCGGCAACGTGATCCACGGCGCTCGTGAGGTTCACGAAGAACAGCGAGTGATGCATCCTCAGATCGAACACGTTGGAACCGTGAGGGGATGCTTTCATTTTCTCAAAAGCCCAATTTCTAGCCTCAAGATACCAGAGCAATCCCCCAAAGAGACGAAGTGCCGCATCGTAACCCATCTCAACTACTCCTCTCGACTATCTACAGCCCCGGCCGCCTTCATATGGCAAGCCGCGAAATCGTCGATTTTCCGACGTTGTAGCTCTTCGCCAGTTCCTTGAGCGTTTCGCCCTCGGCCCGCCGCCGCCGTGCCTCTTTCTGCTGCTGCGGGGTGAGGCTCGGCGGGCGGCCCATGTGCTGGCCGCGCGCCTTCGCCCGGCTGCGGCCTTCCGCCGTGCGGGTGCGGATAAGGTCGCGCTCCACGTCTGCCAACCCGCCAAGCACGGCAATCATCAGCCGCCCGGTGCTGGTGGCGGTGTCGGCCCACGGCTCCGCCAGTGACCGGAATTGTCCCTTGGCGTCCACGATCTGCTTGACGATGGCGAACAGGTCGAAGGTTGAGCGCGCCAGCCGGTCGATGCGCGTCACCGTCACCACGTCGCCGGGGGCAACGGCCTTGAGCAGCTTGAGCAGTTCCCGCCGGTCGGCCCGCGCGCCCGTCACTTTCTCCCGGTAAATCTTGGTGCATCCTGCCTTGCGTAGCTGGTCAAGCTGCGCGTCAAGGGTCTGCCCGTAGGTGCTGACGCGGGCATAGCCAAGGGGCGGTTTTGCGGTTTGCTTTCGGTCATATGTTACGGAAAGCGTAACCCATTGACGAAGCAGGGTCAAGCCAAGTTCCCGAAAGTCGATTTATTCAACGAGGCGGTCAACTTATCGTGCCACCGGTCCAAACATGACGGAGCCCTTGCCAACCGTCAGCGGCGCTGCGCTTGATCTCCCCGTCAGAAATGTCAAACCTTCAAGGAATCGAACGTGGCCATCTTCGAAACTCTCACACTGGCCGAGCGGGCCCGACAGCTCGGAAATCCTGAGGGTGCGGTTGGCCTCGCCGTCGCCGATTGGCTCAACGAGAACAATAAACAGGCGAATGCGAATACGGTCGCGTCGCTGGGTATAGAAGCTGGCAATCGCGTGCTGGAAATCGGGGGCGGCAGTGGCCGCACGGTGCCCGATGTAATCTCCCAGGCTGAGGACGTCCATTATACGGGAATCGACATTTCACCCACGATGGTAGAGGAAGCTTCGCGCTTCAACGCCGCCATGGTTACGGCGGGCCGAGCCAGCTTCCACCTTGGCTCGGCGGAGTGTATGCCCTTCACCGATGACTCGTTTGATCGGATTTTTTCCATCGGTGTTATCCATTTCTGGACCGATCCGGTTGTCGCGCTGGCGGAAGTCCGCCGCGTCCTGCGCCCGGGCGGCTCCATGCTCATGGGCTGCCTCGCGCCGCAGGATGCCCCTGACTTCGCGCGGCCGGAATACGGCTTTCGCCTGCGTGATTCCGACGCATGGGATGCGCTGTGCCGCGGCGCCGGTTTCGTCTCGGTCAAGGCTGAGACTCTTGAATCCGAGCAGCTTACACCGAGTGGCGCTCCCACCAAACGATACATGATTCGGCTGGCAGCCCGAGTCTGACAAACCGGGCGGGCAGACCCAAGCCGCACATCGCATTCGAAGTGTGCATTTCGGTCGTTGCACAATTCCGGTGAATATTTGGGGTTTTGAGAGAAATGCGAGATTCGGACGAGGATTTTTCGTTGTCTCACTATTCTTGAATTTCGCAACCCACGACGGCGTGTCGGAAACCGGCCAGGTCGGACGGCGGCGTCATCGTCAGACCGGGCGAGCGAGACTCAAGCGCCGAGCGCTTTGTCAGGCGGATAATCGGCCATGCGAAAAAAATTGAAACCCTTCGTTCCCCACTGGTTCGGCTCTAATTGAAACGGTGCCCGTTCGCCAGGATGCTGCCGGTCTTGACGATTAAATTCGCGTCGCCAAGATCATCCATGGCGGGCACGACTTCCTCGCCGACCAACTGAGCGAAGGACAAATGTGGAATGCCGATAATCCTCGGGTACGGCGAAGACTCTCTTACTCTTCATGCTCTCGCTGACGGGCTAGCCGATATCTTGCATCAGCTAGGCGACAATAGCGATCCTGCACGGTCGGTCGTCTTCTTCCGCCCAAGTTTCGGTCGCAAAGGACCGGGAGCGAACGGACCTGCAAGCGCGCAATTCGGTGAATTCGACGCGATCATTGGATCGCCTAAAACGGTATATCTGGGCGAGGGAAAATGGAAATTTGCGGGCGATGAACACGTTCTCGATGAGATACAGCTCCGTCGTCACAGGGTATTTCGCGCATATCTCGAAGAGCACCGCCGGCAATCATCGAACAACTGGGCCGAGTTTGAAGCACGAATGAAACCCCTGCTTCAGCGTGAACATCCCTACTTAAACCCTGCCCCCATGGGTACCGGCTTGGCCCGTAATCTCGCCTATATCCTCCGACACCTTGACGAATGTGGCCCAGAGATCGTTGATGTTTTGATGTTCTGGCGGCTGTCCAATGCGGATAGACCGCCGTTGACTTGCGGAAACTTTCGCATCATCACGCATCTCTGCGCGCGCGAGGAAGACAGTGACTTCGTTCGCCTTCCCGATTCAGCGAACGCTTACGGAAACTCAGGCTGATTCTGAGGAGTGCGGGCGCAGATCAACGCCCGCAACTGGCGTGTCGAAACCGCATAAGGGCCATTACGGAAAGCGCCGCCGCCCGGCCCGGTAGCGCGGTATAGGTCGCTACGTCTCCATTACGGTCATATCTTCCGGGAAGTCCGAAACTCTTGACTTACGGAACGTCTGCCTATCAGCGAACGCCGGAAATCGCCGGCCTGGTGAAAAACCTTCTTGTGTATCGTCCGCCAGGGCTTGCCTCCAGGGGCAAGCCGCGCGGTTGGCTGCGCGGTTCAGCGATAGTCGGTACTAGGCAAATATCTTGGCAACCGGGATGAGCACGCCCGGGATCGCCTCGATCGTCAGGCTGTCCGAACGATCGGGGCGCGTGCAGGAAGTGTCGCTGTCGCCGACGGGCTCTCGGTAGACCTCGACCTCCCCCGCCACCAGGTTGACGATCCAGACTTCAGGAATGCCGTTGCGGGCGTAGAGCGCCAACTTGACCTTACGATCGAAGTCCAGGCTGGTGTTGGCTACTTCTACGGCGAGCATGGTGTCTTCCGGCCGTGGCAGCGTCTTCCTGTAGTCGTCGCGAGGTTTGAGTATCGCGAAATCCGGCTGCGGCTCACTGCGGCGGGTCAGCCGGACCGGGTTCCCAACGGAAACGATCCCGCGGTCGCCAACGGCCAGCACCAGCAGATGGGTGAGCGCATTGGAGGCGGCGACGTGCTCGCTGCCGATCGGCGCCATCTCGACAAGTTCGCCTTCGATAAGCTCGACGCGATCTTCCTCGGTCAAAATGCCCGCCTCGCCCATCTGGTGGTATTCGTCGACCGTCCACAGACGCCGAGGCGTTGCGGGATAACGGGACAGCAGGCCCAGGTCCTCTCGATCCACGCCTCAGCCCTCCTTTGGCTTGTCGCGGGCAAGATAGAGCGGGATGGCCGACTTTCCAAGCAGCACCGAACTGCGGTGCCGGCTCCTTGTATCGGGCTGGCCACAAACGGTCCGCTCGCCACCCGAAGCGGCGGTAGCCGGAGGGTCGCTCGGAGCTAGAGCATTTTCACGCTGACCGGACACTCCGCCTGTCATTGCGAGGAGCGCAGCGACGAAGCAATCCCCGGCCCGGACGCAGGGGATTGCTTCGTCGCTACGCTCCTCGCAATGACAGGTGTGGCCGGCGATTCCAGTCAGCCCGAAGATGCTCTAGCCGCCCATCCGACCCGTTGCACCCATTCAAACCGGCCCACTACCTTCCGTTAGCGGGTCTCGCCAAGGAAGCTGCCGTCAGATTTTCGCCCGCACGTCGAAGAATGATGTCTCGGGTGATTGATGTCTGGCATTCGTCCGCTAGTTAGTATATATGACTATCTGAGTCAAGCAATTGCACCCGGAGACGATCCGCATGACACCGCCCACCAACGGCATCACCCCCGAAGTCATCCGTGAGATGATGCCGCCCTATCAGCTCAGCGCCGACCTGCTGGCGGCTGCGTTCGCCTCGATCCCCCCACCCCCGCCTGACGCGACCCAAGCCTGGCGGCAGGAACGCGCCGCGCGGCTGGTGCAGGAGATCGCCGGGCTGATGCCTGCCGACGCACCGCAGGCGCGGATCGCCGCGCAGATCCTCATTGTGCGAGAGGCGACGGACGACACCTTCGCCCGGGTGAACACGCCGGGGCTGACGGTGGACCAGATCTGCCGGCTGCGGCGGACCGGGTCCGCTCTGACGAACTCGTCCGCGGTGCTGGAGCGCCTGCTGGCGCGGCACCAGCAGAAGCCGGTGCCGTTCTTCGGCACCGTGCTGGCGGAGGGGATCGACGTGGCGGCGCTTGCCGCGGGGTGGGGTGGCGCGGGTTTGCGACGGGAGGACGTGGGGGAGTCGGGTGGCGGCGAGGGTGAGTTGACGGATGGGCCGGCGCCGGTGGGGATGGCCGGGACGGCCCCGGCCATGACGGTGAAGGCGAGTCCGGCCGTGACGATGGAACCAGGTCCGGACGACGCGATGGCGTCGGGTGGGCGTGCGGGTGCGGGCGGGTTGACGGATGGGCCGGCGGCTGTGGGGATGGCCGGAACAACCCCCGGGACAAGCGCCCGGGGGCAAGGTCTACCGGCCATGACGGTGAACTCAGGTCCGCCGCATCCTCCGCAAGACGCCGATGCGAGCCTCGGGGTGGTCACGCGGCTGGATCAGGGGCCTGGCTGGACGCTCGATGTCGTGCGTCCGCGTGGGGACGGCATGGCGGTTAGCGCCGCGCCGGAGCCGGTCGCATGATGGTGTGCGACTCCGCCGGCCCGGAACCTGCCGGAGGGGCCCGCACGTCGGGCAGCGGCAGACCTCGGGGCAATCCCAACTTGGCGCCGCGGTGTGGCGCGAAGACGCGGGCGGGGCTTGCCTGCCAGGCGCCGGGGATGGCGAACGGACGATGCAGGATCCATGGCGGTGCGAGTACCGGGCCGCGGACGCCAAAGGGGCTCGCCAGTCTGGCCGCCGCCCACACGACGGGCGGGACATACGCCGCGGCAAATTGGATAAGGGACCGGTACTCCCGGGTGCTGG
>PLXO01000276.1:1621-7848 GCA_003151425.1 Acetobacteraceae bacterium | reverse complement strand
CCATGCACCAGTCGGCGCACGCCCCCCGCACGACGCCGGCGTGCCAGGACCCCATGCACCAATTCCCGGCGCCGCCGGACCCGCCGCTGCCCGCGCCGCCGCGCGCCTGGCAGAACCCCATGCACCAGTTGGCGCACACCCCCCGCGCGACGCCTGCGTGCCAGAACTCCATGCACCAATTCCCGGCGCCGCCGGACCCGCCGCCGCCGCCCGCGCCGACCGCCCGCCCAAAACACCGGCAGCGGCCTCGCCCGCGCACGCCACGCAAGGCCGCCACCCCACGCCGATCCGCGCGGCGGGCCAAAACCCGCTCGCCGCGCCCGTGGCAAAACCCCTTGCACCAGATCGCGCACCCACCCCCGGCGACGCCGGCGCGCCAAAACCCCATGCACCAATTCCTGGCCCGGCCGCGCCCGCCATCCCGCCCGGGCTGCCCAACCGCGCCGCGCGCCGGCGCTGGAAGCGCCTGCAACGGCGCAAGCACCGGGGCACCGGGGCAATCGGGTGAACCAAAGGAAAGCCAGGGCTTCACCCCGGACCCCACCAGAGGGCGCTGCCCTCTGGTGGGTTTCAGGGCGGAGCCCTGACCTTTCTTTGGTTCACCCGACTGCCCGGTGCGCCGCCCAGCGCAGCCTTGACACCAGGCACCCCCTGTCGGTTCATCGCCACGGCCCACGCAGCGAGAAAGAGACCATGGCTCCACCAAGCAAACAAGTCGCCAGTTTCGCGGACGCCGTGCATGACATTCCTGACGGCGCGGTCGTGGCATTCGGCGGCTTCGCCATGCCCGGCGTGCCGTACAACCTGATCAAGGCGCTGCACGCCCACGGAGCCAAGAACTTGACCTGCATCGCCAACACCACCGGCGGGGCGCAGCAGCCGCGCATGCCCGATATCGGCATGCTGGTGGAGAACGGCCAGGTGAAGAAGGTGATCTGCGCCTTCACCGCGGCGACGCGGGCCTCCGACGTGCTGCCCTTCACCAAATATTACGAGTCCGGCGAGGTCGAGGCGGAGCTGGTGCCACAAGGCACGCTGGCCGAACGTCTGCGCGCGGCCGGCGCCGGCATTCCCGCCTTCTACACGCCGACCGCGGTGGGTACCGAGCTGGCCGAGGGTCGCGAAACCCGGATGATCAACGGGCGCGAATACCTGCTGGAATACGCGCTGCCCGTCGACTATGCCTTCGTGCGTGCGACGCGGGCCGATACTTTCGGCAACTTGCAGTTCCATCGGTCGCAGCGCAACTTCAACCCGGTGATGGCCACCGCGGCGCGCGTCACCATCGCCGAGCTCGACGAGGACATCCTGCCGGCCGGCGCAATCGATCCGGACTCGGTACATCTCTCTGGCATCTTCGTGCATCGCCTTGTGCGCGTGCCGCCGCCGCCCGAGGGGATCTGGCCACAGCGGCGGCAGGAGCGGCAGCGATGAGCGGGACAAAAGGCTTGACCCGCCAGCAGATGGCAGATCGCATCGCGCTGGAGTTCCAGGAAGGTTGGATCGTGAACCTCGGCGTCGGCATCCCGACCCAGTGTTCCAACACCGACATCGGCGACCGGCACGTCCTGTATCATTCCGAGAACGGTGTGATCGGTTACGGCCCGATCGCACCAGCCGGCGAGGAAGACCTGAACCTGGTCAACGCCGGCGGACAGAACGTGACGCTCAATCCCGGCGCTGCGGTGGTGCACCACGCCGACAGCTTCGGCATCATCCGCGGTGGCCACATCGACGTTACGGTGATGGGCGCCTACGAGGTCGCGTGCAACGGCGACTTCGCCAACTGGAAGGTGGCGGGCGTGAAGGGCGGCGGCATTGGCGGCGCCATGGATCTGGCGGCGTGCGCGAAGCGGGTGCTCATCATCCTGGAACACGTCACCCGCGCCGGCGCGCCACGGCTGGTCGAACGCTGCGCGTTGCCGGTCACGGCGCGCGGCGTGGTGACGCTGGCAGTGACAAATTACGGCCTGTTCGAACCAGCGGGCGAAGGGTTCGTCCTGCGCGAGATCGCGCCTGGATGTACTGTCGAGGAGGTGCGGGCGGCGACCGGAGCAAACCTGATCGTGCGCGGCGACATACCGCCGGTGCGGTTGGCGCGGCACTAGAGCATTTTCACGCTGACCGGAAACGCCACCTGTCATTGCGAGGAGCGCAGCGACGAAGCAAGCTCCAGCCGCGGGGGATTGCTTCGTCGCTGCGCTCCTCGCAATGACAGGTGCGGCAATGACAGGTGCGGCAATGACAGGTGCGGCAATGACAGGTGGAGCGGCGATTCCAGTCACCGTGAAACTGCTCTAATCGGCGCGCGCGTACACCTGTCCTGCGAAGCGCGGGAGAGCGTCACAGCTCCTCGACCCGTTCCACACCCGGTATGATCTTCATCGCCTGCGCCAGCTTTGGTGACACGTTGAACCCACCGGGCAGCGCGATCTCCACCGACTGTTCCGCACCCAGCCGCGGCACCAGGAAGACGCGGCCCTTGCCCTTGCCCTCACGGCCCAGCAGGTCGCGGATGTGCGGCACCGCCGCCGTTGCCTGCAGCCAGATCCGCATGCCCGCACCGGCGTTCTTCGCCGCCTGGTCGAGCGGGGCCACGTCCTGCGCGGTGATGCGGAACGCCTCGCCCTGGAACACCAGATCCGCAGTCACCAGCACGTTGTTTCCGCTACTGACCAGATCCCGCGCGGTCGCCAGCGTCTCGGCGAACAACGTCACCTCGATGGACCCCGAGGCGTCGGAGATGCGCACCCAGGCCATGCGTTTGCCGGTACGGGTGATGCGCTCCTTGGTGCCGACGACATTGCCGGCGATGCGCACGCGGGTGACGCCGGCGCGCGCCCGCGCCTCGACCTGTGCGCACGGGGTCACGCCCAGGCGCCGCAACACCTGCGCATACGCGTCCAGCGGATGCGCGCTGAGATGGAAGCCGATCGCCTCGGCCTCGAACGCCAGCCGCTCCATCATCGGCCAGTCCGGCATGTCGGGCAGACGCAGCGCCTCCACCTTGCCGGCCTCGCCGAACAGGCCGATCTGACCGGAAGCGACCTCTTCGGCCTGTGCCTGGGCACGCCGCAAAATGGTTTCGGATCCGGTAAATACCCGCGCGCGGCTGGCCTCCAACCGATCGAACGCGCCGGCCTTCGCCAAGTTCTCGAGCTGCATCTTGTTGAGCTGGCGCGGATCGACGCGCGCGGCGAAATCGGCGAGATCGGCGAACGGGCGATCGCCACGCGCGTCCACCACCGCCTGCATCGCCGCGATGCCGACCTTCTTCACCGCCGCCATCGCGTAGCGGATTGCCAACGTGCCGTCGTCGCCCCGTTCCACGGTGAAATCGGCAGCGGAACGGTTCACGTCGGGCGGCAGGATGCGTAATGCGGCCCGCTCCGCCTCCTGCTTCAGCGCCGCCAGCCGGTCGGTGTTGCCGAGTGCCAGGCTCATGCAGGCGGCGATGAACACTTCCGGGTGGTTGGCCTTCAGCCAGGCGGTCTGATAGGCGAGCAGCCCGTACGGCACCGCGTGGCATTTGTTGAAGCCGTAGCCGGCGAACTTCGCCATCAGCTCGAAGACCTCGGTGGCCTTCGCCGGATCGATGCCGCGCGCCATCGCGCCCTTGGTGAAGATGTCGCGCTGCGCTTCCATCTCGGCGGGGTTCTTCTTGCCCATCGCACGCCGCAGCAGGTCGGCCCCGCCCAGCGAGTAGCCCGCCATCTTCTGGGCGATCTGCATCACCTGTTCCTGGTAGACGATGATGCCATAGGTCTCGGCCAGGATGTCGTGGATCTCCGGGTGCGGCGCCTCGGTTATCCCCGCGTGCTTGCGCCGACAGTACTCCGGGATGCTGGCCATCGGGCCCGGACGATACAGCGCGACGGCGGCGACCAGATCCTCGAACCGGTCGGGCTTCATCTGGCGCAGCATGTCGCGCACACCCTGGCCTTCCATCTGGAACACCCCGCCGGCATCGCCCTTCGCCAGCATCTCGTAGGTCTTCTTGTCGTCCAGCTCCAGGCGGTTGATATCGATTTCGATGCCGAGGCCTCTCAGGTAGCCCTCGGCCCGCTTCAGGATGGTCAGCGTGGTCAGGCCGAGGAAGTCGAATTTGACCAATCCCGCCTGCTCGACATGCTTCATCGAGTATTGCGTGACCAGAAACTCCGAGCGCGGATCGCGGTACAGCGGCACTAACTCGTGCAGCGGGCGATCGCCGATCACCACGCCCGCGGCATGCGTGGACGCGTGCCGGTACAGCCCCTCGAGCTGCAACGCGATTTCCAGCAGGCGCTGGATGCTTTCATCCTCATCGCGAAGCTGTTGCAGCCGCGGCTCGCGGTCGACCGCCTGTTGCAACGTGACCGGCGCGGCCGGGATGTTCGGGATCAGCTCGGCGACGCGGTTCACCTGGCCGAACGGCAGGCCGAGCACGCGCCCCACGTCGCGCACCACGGCACGCGCCTGCAGTTTTCCAAATGTGATGATCTGCGCGACCCGGTCGGCACCGTATTCGTTCCGTACATAGTCGATGACCGCGTCACGCCCCTCCGGGCAGAAATCGATATCGAAATCGGGCATCGACACGCGCTCGGGGTTGAGGAAGCGTTCGAACAGCAGATCGAAACGGATCGGATCGACGTCGGTGATGGTCAACGACCAGGCGGCGACCGACCCGGCGCCCGACCCGCGGCCGGGGCCGACGGGAATCCCCCGCCCTTTCGCCCATTGGATGAAGTCGGCGACGATCAGGAAGTAACCCGCAAAACCCATCTTTCCGATGACGTCCAGCTCGTATTCCAGTCGCTCGCGGTAGCGGGTGCGCGTCGCCGCGTCGGCCTCCATCGCGTCCATGCGGAGATCGAGGCCTTCGCGCGCCATGGCACGCACGGTTTCCTCCTCGGTGCTGCCCGGGCGCACCTTGGGCGAGACCGGCAGCAGCGGCTTGCGGCTTTCCGCCATCACCGCGCAGCGCTGCGCGATCGCCAGCGTGTTGTCGCAGGCCTCCGGCAGATCGGCGAACAGCGCGCGCATGTCGGCGGCCGGCTTGAACCAGTGCTCCGGGGTGACGCGCCGGCGATCCCGCTCCGACAGCAGGCGGGCCTCGGCGATGCACAGCAGGGCGTCGTGCGCCGCGAACATTGCCCGCGAGGCGAAGAAGCAGTCGTTGGTGGCGACCAGCGGCAGGCGCGCGGCGTCGGCCAGCGCGATCAGCCCGGGTTCGATGGCGTGTTCCAGCGCCAGGCTGTGGCGGTGCAGTTCCACGACACAGTTATCGGGGAAGGCCTCGGCGAGGCGGGCGAGCAGCGCCTCGGCCTCGTGCTTCTGCCCCTCGGCCAGCAGCCGGGCAATCGGGCCGTTGGTGCCGCCGGTCAGCAGGATCAGTCCGGCGGCGTGGCTGGCGATCACATCCAGCGCAAGCTGCGGCTTCAGCCCAGGATCGGTTTCCAGGAAACCTCGAGACGACAGGCGCTGCAGGTTGGCCAGGCCGATCGCGTCGCGGGCCAGCAGCACCAGCGGATCGGGCGCCAGACGGGGCGCGTCGGCGCGGGGGTTGTCGGCGCGGGCCAGCGCGATCTGGCAGCCGATGATCGGCTGGATGCCCTTGGCGGCGCAGGCCTGGCTGAACTCCAGCGCGCCGAACAGGTTGCCGCTGTCGGTGATGGCGACCGCGGGCATCCCGGCGGCGCGCGCCAGGGCGGGGATCTTCTCGGCCTTGATGGCGCCCTCGCTGAGCGAATAGGCGGAGTGGACGCGCAGATGCACGAATTCGGTGTGGGGCATGGGGGGAGTATGGGGAGGCGCGCCGAGTCCGGCCAGGGGATTGGGTGGCCCGCCGGGGAATCGCATTTGGAACACGATTCCCGCGTGGCTCCACCACCGGGTCGTAACCCCACCGGACAAGATGCCGCGTGGCAGCCGCAGCATAGGGTCTTGTCCGAGGTTTTCGAGGTGCGCCGCCCGCCTGGGGCCACGTCCCTGGAGAGCATCCCAGGCTTCCGGTCCGCCAACCCCACCGTGCGGCGTTCCATAGGGTCTTGTCCGAGATTCTCGAATCGCGCCGCTCGCCCGGGGACAGGTCCCCGGCCGGCACCCGCGCCATCCGGTCCCGCCGCCAACCCCACCGTGCGGCGTTCCATAGGGTCTTGTCCGAGATTCTCGAAGCGCGCCGCTCGCCCGGGGACAGGTCCCCGGCCGGCACCCACGCCGTCCGGTCCCGCCGCCAACCCCAC
>PLXO01000276.1:0-1546 GCA_003151425.1 Acetobacteraceae bacterium | reverse complement strand
AAATTCGCGAATCGTGCCGCTCGCCGGGGGACCCGTCCCTGGCCGGCACCCACGGCGTCCGGTCCCGCCGCCAACCCCACCGCTCCACGCTTCATAGGGTCTTGTCCGAGAATTGCGAATTGCGCCGGCCGCGGAGCCAGCTCCCTGGCCGGCACCCCAGCTCCCAGTCCCACTGCCACCGCCACCGCTCGACGTTGCATAAGGTCTTGTTCGCGTTTTGCAGACCGCACCGCCCGCCGAGCCTCGAGAGCCGCCCGCTTCGCCAGCCTCGCCCGGGCGATCCCCACCCGCCACGGCGCCAGCGCGTCGGCCTCGGCACGCGCCTGGTCCCGCTCCGCCGCCCGCCGGCGCGCCGGCCGCGCCCGCGCCACGAACCGCCCGCGCGCGTCCGGTCCCCGGTTGCAGGGAGTCTTGTCCGAAATTTCTACATCCAGGGTTCGCGCGTAGTGCACCGGCGGCATCAGTTCGGCCGGCGCCGTCGCCAACCGCGCCGCCACGTCGGGCGGCAGATCCGCTCGGACCCGCTCCGCGGCACGAAACAGCCGCACGCGGACGGACAGCGTCCTGGCGTCCCGGTGCATCACCCGCTTGCCCGCGCGGTACGTCGCACGCGGGCGGTACGTCCTGTACGTGGTGCGGGCGGCGGCCAGCCTGGCCATCCCCTCCGACGTCCGCGGCCCTGTGCTCTTCCCGCCACGCGCAGCCTGCCCGCGGGTTGATCCCGGGGCACCGCCCGATCTCCATCGCCGGCCTGCGACAGGCGAGGCAAGTCCGCGTGTGCGCCCCCCGTGGGTCAACCCCCGGGTCAAACGCCCGGGGGCAAGGCCTACCGCGGGCAGGCTCCGCGCGGCGCCAGGTTCGGGTTGCGCGGCGCGGCTTGCCGCTCTTCAACGGCCGGCGCCACCGCCGGGCCGTAGTCCGGTGGCAGGCTCGGCCTGGGTGTCTTCCCCGGTAACGGGCCCCGGTGACGCGGCAACCGCATCGGGGAAGGGGGGAGGCGGACAGGGGGCTTGAATAGGAAGCATCTGCGATCCTGACGTAGACGTTAGTTATGGTATCTTACATCAGATCGCCCCTCCGCGCCACCCAAAACCGCCAGCCCGAGCGACGCCCGCGGCGGCGACCAGCGGGCCGGCCACGCGCCACGGGCACGCGCACGTCCGCCACGGCCAAGGCGGGGTTAACCGCCGGCTTGTGCCAGTGGCCTCAAGGAAGTCGGGAAATGGAACCGCCGATGAACGCGGATGGCACATCCCGAGCGGCCGTCGGTCCTGGCGGGAAACGCAGCCGGCGACGTTTTGCGGTGCCTCGACAGTCTCCTGCAAGCCGCCGAGGGCTCATGGACTGTGCCAAGACTTCGCTACGGTGACGCATGCCGGGGGTCCGGTAGCAACGGAACCGAAAGTTCGATTCAGTTTGCCCCGCGGTCTTCTACCGCCGAGTTCGAACCTGAGATAGTCTTAGCGCAGATGATGTTCGGTTAGGTCCGGCAAGCGAGCGTGAGAAGCCCCGCGCTCACTCAGGCAATGCCCAAAGACTACCGCTT
>PLXO01000100.1 GCA_003151425.1 Acetobacteraceae bacterium | reverse complement strand
GCCTCGGTCCCCCCTCCCGCGACCCAAACAAAATGGATGGATCCCAAAGGCTCCGCCTTTGGTGGGGGTACAGGGGGCAAAGCCCCTTGGCGGGGTTTGGGGCGGAGCCCCAACCTTGCTTCATCGCCTTCCTTGGCGGCGGCGCGGAAACCGTGCTAAGCGGCCGTCATAGTCCCCGGACAGAAACGCAACCGTGGCCCGTGCGGGCCCGACATATATAGGCAGGAGTGGCAACGCCGATGAGCGAGATCGCGGACAGGGTGAAGAAGATCGTGGTCGAACACCTCGGCGTCGAGGAGGCCAAGGTGACGCCGGAGGCGTCGTTCATCGACGATCTGGGCGCCGACAGCCTGGACACGGTTGAGCTGGTGATGGCGTTCGAGGAAGCGTTCAGCGTGGAAATCCCCGAGGACGCCGCCGAGAAGATCAGCACCGTCAAGGACGCGATCGACTACATCGAGAAGCAGAAGGCGACCTGAGCCAGATCCGCCCGGGAGGACTACCTTCAATGCGTCGCGTGGTGGTGACGGGCATGGGGATTGCCTGTCCCCTTGGCCTCGGGGTCGAGAATGTCTGGCGCCGCCTGATCAACGGTGAGTCCGGCATCAGCGCGATCCAGTCCTTCAATACCACTGATCTGCCCTGCAAGGTGGCGGGCCAGGTGCCGATCGGCGCCAGGGCCGACGGCAGGCTCGACATCACCGAGTGGATCCCGGTGAAAGACGTGAAGAAGATGGACCGGTTCATCCATCTCGCCCTGGTCGCGGCGACCGAGGCGGTGGAGGATTCCGGCTGGCTGCCCCAGGCCGAGGACGATCGTTGCGCCACCGGCGTGATGATCGGCTCCGGCATCGGCGGGCTGCAGACCATCTTCGAGGCAGCGTTGCAGGTGCAACAGGGCAAGTCCCGACGCCTGTCGCCGTTTTTCATCCCCTCGGCGCTGATCAATCTTGGTTCCGGCCACGTCTCGATCAAGTACGGATTCAAAGGACCGAATCATTCCGCGGTCACCGCCTGCGCCACCGGCGTGCACGCGATCGGTGATGCGTCGCGGCTGATCATGTGGGGCGATGCCGACGTGATGGTCGCCGGCGGCGCCGAGGCCGCGGTGTGCGAGATCGGTATCGCCGGCTTCTGCGCCTCGCGTGCGCTGTCCACTGGGTTCAACGACCGGCCGGCCAAGGCCTCGCGGCCCTGGGACAAGGACCGCGACGGATTCGTAATGGGTGAGGGCGCCGGCGTAGTGGTGCTCGAGGCATACGAGCATGCCAAGGCGCGCGGCGCGAAAATCTACGCCGAGGTCGCCGGCTACGGGATGTCGGGCGACGCCTATCACATCACCGCGCCGGCCGAGGGCCATGACGGCGCGTTCCGCTCGATGCGCGCGGCGATGAAGAACGGCGGGTTCGCGCCAGGCGACATCCAGTACGTCAACGCGCACGGCACCTCGACGCCGCTCGGCGACGACCTTGAGCTGGAAGCGGTCGAGCGGCTGTTCGGCGATGCCGCGCGCAATCTGGCGATGTCGTCCACCAAGTCCGCGGTCGGCCACCTGCTCGGCGCGGCGGGCGCGGTGGAGGCGATCTTCTCGATCCTGGCGATTCGCGACGGCGTGGCGCCGCCCACGCTGAACCTCGACGAACCCAGCCGCGAGAGCGTGATCGACCGCGTGGCGAACACGGCGCAGGAGCGTAACATTCGCGTCGTGCTGTCCAACAGCTTTGGCTTCGGGGGCACCAACGCCTCCGTCATCTTCCGCGCCGCCCCCTGAGGCCATTCCGACGGTCGAACCGTCGCCGCCGGTGCGGCGACGGGGCCGTGCGGGCGTGCTGCCCAGGGTACTCACGAGCGTGCTGACCAGGGCGCTTCTGAGGGCGCTGCTGCCGGCGATCGCCGTGATCGGCGGCTTGCTGGCCGCGCCGCAGGTCTTCACGATGCCTGGACCGTTGCCCACCGCGCGCAACGTCGTCGTCCCGCATGGCGGCGCGGCGCGGATCGCTCAGACGTTACAAGAAGACAACGTCATCGCCTCGCCGCTGGCCTTCCGCCTGGCGATGCTCGCCACCGTGCGCGAAGGTCCGCTGCACGCCGCGGAACTGGCCTTCCCGGCGCAGGCGTCGTTGCGCGAGGTGCTGACCGTCCTGCGCACCGCGCGTCCGGTGGAACATCACCTGACGATTCCCGAAGGACTGACCGCGCGGCAGATGACCGCGCTGCTGGATCACGCCGACGCGCTGGACGGGTCCGCGACTGTATCGGACGAAGGCGCCGTCCTGCCCGATACCTATGCCTATGAGCACGGCGCCACGCGGGCAGCGCTGCTGGCGCGCGCGGAAGCGGCGGAGGCCAAGACGCTTGCCGCTGCCTGGTCCGATCGCGATCCCGGTCTGCCGCTCGCTTCGCCGCGCGCGGCGTTGATCCTCGCCAGCATCGTCGAGCGTGAAACCGCGAAGCCGGAGGAGCGCGCGCGCATTGCCGCGGTGTTCCTAAATCGCCTGCGCCTGGGCATGCGGCTACAGGCGGATTCCACCGTGGTTTATGCCGCGAGCGGCGGCCTCGGGACGCTCGATCATCCGCTGACGCGCGGCGAGCTGGAGCAGGACAATCCCTACAACACCTACCGCAATCATGACCTTCCGCCGGGGCCGATCTGCGCGCCGGGGATCGCCAGCCTGCACGCGGTGCTGCATCCGGCCCCGAGCGACGATCTCTATTTCGTCGCGGATGGCACTGGCGGGCACGTGTTCGCCGCTACTCTGGCGCAACACGAGGCGAATGTGAAACGATGGCGTGGGTTGGAGGCGCACTGATAGAACATGGTCGGAGCGTACACCTCCCCCGCAGTTGCCGGCTTGGGCCGCGAAGAGCGGACCAAGGCTTGCCCCCGGGCACTTGACCCGGTGGTCGGAGCGCAGCAACGCGGGTGAGGGTCGTGCCGCGTGCACCACCCTCACCGTTGGTCCGCTCTTCGCGGCCGAACCGCTCCGCTCGCCGACCCCCGGAACAAGTCCGGGGGCAGGCCTTGGTCAGCTCTGCGCGGCCCAAGGCCGCAAAGCGCGGGAGAGATGTAGTGGTGGCGCAACGATCCCGGTCACAACGACCCTGCTCCAGCTTGATTCGTCGGTCGGAAACCCATCCATCGGCAATCGATCGAGTCGCAAATTTGCCGTTACTTAGCCGACTGGCAGTCAGCGTCCGCAAACTTCCTTGTCCCTGCGGCCGAATTGGTCCATGGTCCCAAGGAATTTCAGTTCGTCTGAGGAATGTCGGCTGAAAGCGAGGAGCGGGCGTCATGAACGGTGAAGCAAAACGCTCCGGCACGAAGCGTTGGTATGTGTTGTTCCTGATCAGCTTGATGTACCTCATCACGTATCTTGATCGGGTGAACATGTCCACCGCGGCGCCTGTCATCAGCAAGGAATTCGGCTTCGATAAGATCACGATGGGCGCCATCTTCAGCGCCTTCGTCTGGAGTTATGCGCTGTTCCAGATTCCGGGCGGCTGGCTCGGCGATCGGTTCGGGCCACGGCGCGTATTGACGGCCCTCGTCGCCTACTGGGCGATCATGACGGCGGTCGTCGCCGCGGCCACCGGGAAGCTTTCATTCGCTTCCATCCGGTTCCTCTCCGGCATCGGCGAAGCCGGCGCATTTCCGACCGCGACCCGGTCAATGCAGCTTTGGTTCCCCCGCCAGGAACGCGGCCTGGTTCAAGGCGTATCCCATAGCGCGAGCCGTCTCGGCGCCGCCATCGCGCCACCCTTGGCGGTGGCGATCATTGCGGCGTTCGGGTGGCGATTTGTGTTCTACATTTGCGGCGCGCTCGGTGTTCTCTGGTCAGTGCTGTGGTATTTCAACTACCGCAACTCCCCCGAAGAGCAGCCATCGGTGAGCCGCGCCGAGCTCGCCTACATCCGGGGCGTCGATGAGCAGGGCAACATCAAGCCGCCGCAGATTGGGCACGCGTCGACCATGCCGTGGGGGACTCTGTTCCGGTCACCCAACATGTGGGCCATCATGTGCGCCTATTTCACCTATGTTTACTGTCTGTGGATCTTCCTGAGCTGGCTGCCATCATACCTCATCGAGTACCGCCATTTCACCCTGCTCAAGGTCGGCATCTTCGCCTCGCTGCCGCTTTGGGCCGGCGTCGTCGGCGACACCGTCGGCGGCCTGGCGACCGACTGGCTGCTGGTGAAAACCGGACGCACCAAGCTCGCGCGCCGACTGGTTGCGATCGTGGGCATGCTGGGCTGCGCGGCGTTCATCGTGCCGGCTGCGCTGACCGACAACGCCTATACCGCCGTCTTCTGCCTGACGGGTGCACTGTTTTTCCTCGAGTGCACCATCGGACCTTCCTGGTCCGTGCCTATGCATGTCGGCGGCGCATATTCCGGCACCGTGGCCGGCGTGATGAATATGGCCGGGAACATCGGCGGCGCATTGTCGCCGATCGTCTTCGGTGTTCTCGTGCAGTACGGCTCCTGGCAAGCGCCGTTCATCGTCGCCGCGGCCCTGCTCGTCTTCGGTGCCGCGGTGTGGGCTTTCTGGCTTGATCCCGAAGAATCGGTGATCGAGCGACGGCCGGTTCGGGCGTCGTGAGCGGCCGGCGTCGAGCAGTGAACCTGGTTCCCGGGCTAATACCAACGGCGTAACGAGTGACGTAGATCGGTGTCTGATACCAGCCGTCGAAAGGATTGATGTACCCGGCGCATCGACCGTACCCAACTTGACGCGATTATCTCTCGCCGTCGCCTAAGCGACCGGCGCCGCCACCAGCAACCGCAGCACCACCATCCACGAATACCGCTGATCCAGCACCGTCCCATCCGGGCTGGCAAGCTTGCCGTCCGGCGTCACCGGCACATGCTTCATCGTCACCGCATCATCGACATTGCCGCCAACCACGCCGATCGTCCCCGGCACCAGCGTGTCCACCACGATATCGCAATGACCGGGAAACTGCCCCGCCGGCAGATCATCATAGCGGAACGACCGTGCCCGCCCGCGCCCCAGGCAGATCAGATCGCCTGGAAGCGGCGCATAGCTCTCCGGCCGCTCGGCGCTGACGATCCAGCCCGAGGCCGCGCCCGTCGCCATCTGTTTCGCGATGTCGATATAGGTGGAATGACTCGCCGAATACGGGAACCCGCCCGCCGCGCCGGCGATGCGCATCACATAGGACACAAACGACGCAGACCAGGCGTAGTCGCCATCGACGCTGGCGGGAAACACCACGCCGTGCTCGTCGTGTTCGCCGGTCCACGCGGCTTCCGGACTGCCGGCGTTCGTCCCCAGCCACCAGTATTCGCCGACGCGCTGCCATAGCCCCTCCTCGCGCTCCGGCTTCTGATCCGGCGCCGGCCGCGGGCGCGTGCCGGGCGAATCGTCATCCACCGGCGCACCGAACAGCCGCCACTCGCGCAACGCCACCGCAACGACCGAGGCGCGGCTGATCGGCTCATACGGGACGCGAGCGAACGGCGGCGCATGCGCATCGGGGGGGATCGGTGGCGCCGCGCACGCCGAGATGGCTGTCACCGCCCCCAACAGCAGCACGCGTATCAGTGTTGCCATGACGATGGGACTTCGGTGACGCGTGCAGGACGATGGGGCTTCGGTGACGCGTGCAGCGCCGACGGACGCCGGCGCGCGACTCGCTCACGCATGGTCCGGAAACATCCCTGCAAGCCCGGCTTCACTCGCCGCGCACCGCCCGCGCTCGGTGATCAACCCGGTGACAAGCCGCGCCGGCGTCACATCGAACGCCGGATTCGCCGCTGGGCTGCCGGCGGCGGCCACCCGCACCGTGGTGATCACGCCGTCGGCGGTGCGACCGGTCACGTCGGTCACCTCGGTGGCGTCGCGCTCCTCGATCGGGATTTCCGCCACGCCGTCACCAACCATCCAATCGATTGTCGAGGACGGCAGCGCCACCCAGAACGGCACGCCGTTGTCGTGCGCCGCCAGCGCCTTCAGGTAGGTGCCGATCTTGTTCGCCACGTCACCGGTGCGGGTCACCCGATCGGTGCCGACGATCGCCAGATCCACCTTGCCGTGCTGCATCAGGTGCCCGCCGGCATTGTCGGCCACGACAGTGTGCTTCACGCCATGCGCGCCGAGCTCCCAGGCGGTCAGGGCCGCACCCTGGTTGCGCGGCCGGGTCTCGTCCACCCAGACATGCACGTCAATGCCCTGGTCGTGCGCCCGATAGATCGGTGCCAGCGCGGTGCCCCAATCGACCGTTGCCAGCCACCCGGCATTGCAATGCGTCAGTACGTTCACCGCCCGGTCAGGCGCCTGCGCCGCGGCTGCCTCGATCAGCGCCGCGCCGTGCCGGCCGATCGCCTCGCACTGCGCCACGTCCTCGTCGGCGATCAGCGCTGCCTCGGCATAGGCGACCCGCGCCCGCTCCGCCGCCTCCGTGTTGCGCAGCCGCGTCAGCATGCGCCCGATCGCCCAGCGCAGATTGATCGCGGTTGGCCGCGTCGCCGCCAGCAGGGCCGCGTCGCGCTCCATCGCCTCGGTGGAGGCATCCGCGCGGACCGCCAGCGCCATCCCGTAGGCCGCCACGGCGCCGATCAGCGGCGCGCCGCGCACCTGCATGGACCGGATCGCGTGGGCGATCTGGCCGACCTCGGTGAGCCGCAGGATTTCGACCGCCCAGGGCAGCCTGGTCTGGTCGAGGATGTGCACCGACCAGCCGTCTCCCGGTTCCATGGGGCCAGGTTCCGTGGACCTGGGCAGGCCGTCCCCAGGCTGAAAGTTCGCCTGATCAACCCAGACGCTGCGATACCAGACCCCGTCGACCCGCATCAGCCCCAGTCCCCTCGTACCAGTCCCCTCGCACCACAGTCCCCTCGCATCCGCGTCAGACCCGTGTGTGCAGCACGCAGACCAGCGTAAACAGCCGCCGCGCGGTCTCGAAGTCGATTTCGATCTTGCCGTCGAGGCGCCGGGACAGCAGCGCGGCACCTTCGTCGTGCAGCCCGCGGCGACCCATGTCGATCGCCTGGATGCGGGCCTCGCGACCTTCCTCCATCGCCTTGATATGGCTGTCCACCAAAAGCTTGTAGTCCTTGATCAACCCGCGGAATGGTCCAAGTGCCAAGCCCAACACCATCACCTTGGCGCCGTCGAGGTGGCGAACGTCGAACACCAGCCGGCCTTCCCAGACCGACAGGTGGAGCTCGTATGGTCCAGGCGCCGGCGGGCCCGCCCCCGCCCTTTCCGGCTTCGCGGCCATCGGCGCGAAACGACTGCCGGAAACGAGGTCCGCCACCGCCTGCGCGCGGTCGGCCTCCAGGATCGGCGAGAGGCGGGTCAGCGCCTCGCCGTCCAGCACGACGCGGGCGAGCCTGGCGTCCGGCGGCAAGATCATTCCGGTCCGGGTTCGCTGCCCAGCATGTCGGTGGTGACCATCACGGCGAGCACCCCGCCCTTCACCGGGCGCAGCAAGCCCAGCGACAGCACCAGGGTCAGCGGCACGAAGATCGCCGTCAGCTCCAAGGTCGATGGATTGCCCCATCGCTGCATGATCAGGATCAGCGGGACGACGATGTGGGCCGTGATCAGGATGACGAAATACGGCGGCGCGTCGTCGACCCGGGCACGGCCCAGCGGTGCGTGGCAGACCGCGCATTCGCGCACGACACGCAGGAACCCGTTGAAAAGATGCGTCTTGCCGCAGGCCGGGCAGCGGCCCAGCAGGCCACGCCCGAGCGCAGTCGCGAGCGGGGGAACCGGCCATGGGGGCGGCGCGCGCGGCGTCCGGTCCGGCTGCCAGCGTGTCGGGGCCATTGTGATATCCTTACGGCGCGTCGGTCTGTGGCCCGGCATAGCTCAGCCGGGATCGGCAGGCCAGATCGGTCGCTGCGCCATATCAGTCTGGGGACGATGTCGATCCTTGGACCGTATCGGTCTTCTGGCCCTACAGGGCAATCGGGCGAAGCAATGGGTCCGTCCGGATGTTGCTGTCATTGCGAGCGTAGCGAAGCAATCCCCTGCCGGCTACGCACCGTCGTGGGGATTGCCGCGTCGCTTCGCTCCTCGCAATGACAGTGAACCGGCTGCTCGTCCGCCTTTCCGATGTTCACCCGATTGTCCTGCCGGCCATATCGGTCTTCTTGTCCGATGCCGCCAGACCCGCGAGACTGCACGCATGGCACGTATTCTGCTGATCAACCCGAACCGGTCCGGCGACTGCACCGCCGGCATCGACGCCGCCATCGCGCGGTTTCGCCACAAGGGCGGGCCGGCGATCGACGTGGTCGACCTGCCGGAAGGACCGCCGGCGATCTACACGTGGCGGGATTGGCACGCGGTGGTCGAGCCGCTGTGCCGGCGGATCGAGCGCGAGGCGGCGGACGTCTATGTCATCGCCTGCGCCTCCGACCCCGGGATCGAGGCCGCCCGCGCGGTAACCCAACGCCCGGTGCTCGGCGTCTTCCGCGCAGCGGTCGCGGCCGCCGTGGCACAGGCCGAACGGTTCGGCGTGATCGCCATCGTCGATGCCTCCAAGGCACGCCACCTCGCGGCGCTGCGCGCCATGGGCCTGGAGGCCCGGCTCGCCGCCGAGGTGGCGCTGAACGTCTCGATGGAGACGCTGCTGGAACCCGTCACGGTGCGTGCCAAACTGATCGAGGCGGCGCGCGCCTGCGCGGCCGCGGGCGCCGGCACGGTCATTCTCGGCTGCACCGGCATGGCGCACCACCGCGCTGTGGTCGAGGCCGCGGTGGGCGTGACGGTGATCGAGCCGTGCCAGGCCGCCGTTGCGCTGGCGCTGGCAACTGGCGCCGATCGCTGATCAGGCCATCACGTTCAACGCGCGCTGCGGGCCGGAACTCTCCTGCGCCTGCGCCGTGCTGGACTCGGTCGCATCGTTGTCATGGTCGCCGTCGTGGTCGACCGGCTTGGCCGCCGGCGGCGCCTGCTGGATCTGCATGGGTTGGGACCCGACTGAACTGATCGCGCTCATCGAACATACTCCGTGTGCTGTGTGCGGTGTGCACGGCGTTTTTGCCGACGGCGGGACGCTCGGATCCTCATGAGCCAGCGCTTGTTCATGTAATGTCGCAGGCAAAGATTGCCAAAACGCTAACGACCCCAAGACCAAACGACGTCGCGCTGCCGCCGGCGACCGCCGCCCGTCCCCGGATGACGATCCGGGCCGTCGCGTGAAGCAAACACCGCCGGGCATTCATTCCAGCACGGTATCGCGCGGAATGCCCGGGTGCTCGCCGGGTCAAACCGGGGAATGGGCATGATGTGTTGCGGGACCAGCGGCCTTGGCCAACGCCGCTGTCTTAACGCCGATGGAGTAAAGCCCCGCCTGCCGCGTTTCAGGCCTGCCACCGGCAGGCGTTGCCCCAGGCGCTTGTCCCGGGGGGTGCCTCGGTGGGCGGAGCCCTGACCTTGCTACGGTCGAGCGATCGCCCCGGGGCGATCAGACCGTCACGTTCAGCGTGTGCTGCGGTCTGGCCGCACGCCGCGCCGACGCCGTTCCGGAGTCCGGCGCATCGTCGGCGCGATCGTCGTCATGACCGCTGTCGCGGTCTCTGTTTTGATTTCTGTCGCGGTCGTACGGCGCGGCCGCCGGCGGCGCATGGCAGATGTAGAGGTCAGGCTCATAGCTAATCGAACCGATCGTTTTCATCGGATCTGCTCCACATGTTCAACGGCATTTTGCCGATGTTGGTAACCTGATGGCTCAGGTACTGACCGAGTAGTATCGCCGACAACGGTTGACGAAGTGTTAACGATGCCGGGTCGGCGCGCCGTCGCCCGACGCGCGCCGCCTCAGGGAAAGCGGCGTTAGGGAAAGCGACCTCAGGGAAAGCGATCTCAGGGAAAGCGACCCCAGGGGAAGTGGCCTCAGGGGAAGTGGCGTCAGGGGAAGGTGACCTTGATGCCGAACGACTTCAGCTTCTTCTTCTTGAAATCGAAGTCGATGGCAGGCGCGATGGACACACCCTTGCCGAGCGGGATGCCCTTCGCCTTGATGATATCCTTGAGCCACCCCGGCACCTTCATAAGTTCCTTCTCGTCCGCCTGTGGCGGCACGTCGATCACCATCATGTTGACGCGCAGGCTGGCAGACGCACTGTCGATGTGCTGCTGGATCGCGTCCTCCTTCTTCCTGAGCTCGTCGATCTGTTTCTTGGTGTCCGCGTCGGGCGACTTGACCGCTTCCAGCTCGGCGAGCTGATCCAGGATCGGCGCAAGCGCCTTGCCGCACTTGTCCATCTCCTTGGCCCAGGTGTCGATGATCTTGGCGACCGACTTCTTGTAGTTCTCGACAGAGATGTCGCTCATGGTTCTCTTCGCCGGTTGATGCGATGATGTGCGATGGTCGGCCCGCGCCCGATCGCTGCGTTGGATGTGCAGCAATGGCGCCGACCATTTGCGTAGCCGACCGACACCCTCGGCGCAGGTGACCCCGCCCGAACCGCTGGCGACCCGGGACGCCGGCATTATCGCCAGCTTGTAGCCTGAACTGCAACGAGGATCGGCTTCCGTCACCGGCGCCGCGGTCCGGACAGCCCCTTCAGGCCATCACGTTTCAGCGACGACGGGCTATTCCGCCGCCTGCTTCGTCCAGATCGGCGGTTCGACCGCGCCGACCTGCGCGGTGATCCGCGCATAAGCCTCCGGCCGGCGATGCTTGTCGAACGCGAAGATCGTCGTGCGGCCCAGCGTGCACATGTCCAGATTGCAGTCGGCGGTGATCAGCTCGTCGTCCCAGCTCGTTGCCATGGCGATGATCTCGCCCTGCGGGTTGACGATGATCGAGTGGCCGAACAGCTCGCACCCGTCCTCGGTGCCCGCCTTCGCCGTCGCCACCGCGAAGCACGCGTTCTGATAGCACCCGGCCTGGATCGACAGATGCGAGTGGAACACGCGCAGATGATGCGCCTCGAACCCACCCGCCTCCATGTTCAGGCTTGGCGTGTTGTAGCCCAGCAGCACCAGCTCGACGCTCTGCAGCCCGAGCACGCGCCACGCCTCCGGCCAGCGGCGATCGTTGCAGATCAGCATCCCCATGTTGATGCCCGCTAGGTCGCCCATCGCCGCGCGCACCACCGGGAAGCCGAGGTTTCCCACTTCGAAGTAGCGCTTCTCCAGGTGCTGGACCTTGCGGCCAGGATCGAACGCGGCGTGCCCGGGCAGATGCACCTTGCGGTATTTCAGCACGATATCGCCGTCGGGGTTCACCAGGATCGAGGTGTTGAACCGCCGCTTCTGCACCGTGCCGGTCTCGTCGGGCTCGTGCGCGATCTCGGCATAGCCCAGATGAAAGCCGATGCCGTATTTGTGCGCGGCGGCAAACAGCGGCGCCGTCTGGTTCGAGGGCATCGTCGTTTCGAACCAGTGATCCGCCTCGGTGATGTCTGCGTGATAGTGGCGTGGGAAGAAGGTGGTGAGTGCCAGTTCGGGAAACACCACCAGCTCCACGCCGCGTCGGTGCGCGCGCTCCATCAGCCGGACCATGCGTTCGACCGCGACCTTGCGCGGCTCGGCCTTTTGGATCGGCCCAAGCTGGGCGGCGGCGACGGTGATGCTGCGTGCGGTCACCAGACTTGCTCCATGATCATGAGGGGGGCGATGCGGACCGTCACTTCATGCCGCTGTCCGCCGTCCGTCAAATGGCTGACGTAGCGGACCGCGCCGGGGACCGTCGTGCCAGGTGGCAGCGCTTTCCGATCGAAGCCGGTTAGCTGCGCGTCGCACACGTAACGAAACGCGAGATAGCTTCCTGCCACGGTCCGGATACCCTCCAGTCGCGTCGTGTCCGGCAGCTTGAAGTGGTCGGTCAGGCTCGTGTGCACCAGCGCGAGGGTGCGCGGATCGGTGCAGTCGGGCGGCGTAATGGTTCGATGGTAATAGATCGCGCCGCAGGTCAGCAGCGCCGCGACCACGATGATGATGGCGGACGGCCAGCGCCAGCCGATGCGTCGCCGTCGATCCGGCGGCAGATCGCTCACATTCGCACCGGCGCCGCATTCACCTGATGGCCGGGGAAGACTCTCCCCCTCCCCTTGAGGGCTTGGGCCGCGAAGCGGACCAAGGTTGCGGGGAGGGGTCGGCGTGGCACGAAGCTTCGGAGCGACCCTGGCACCAACCCCTCCCCCAACCCCCTCCCTCAAGGGGAGGGCGAGAATGTTACGCCCCCATTGCGTGGTCCGGTATCAGTGTGCCTCGCGCCGGACGAAGCGCCCGTCACCTGGACGCGCCAGCACCTGCGTGCCGTCCCAGATCAGCCGGCCACGCTGCACCGTCGCGGCGACTCGGGCGCGCATGCGCCGCCCATGGTAGGGCGACCAGCGCAGCTCCGGCCGATCGACGATGCGGGCCTCATCGAACACGAAGTCGCCACGCTCCAGCACGCACAGATCGGCATCCGAGCCGATTCGCAGCGCGCCCTTGCGCGGCCACAGCCCGTGCAGCTTCGCCGAGCGCTCGGCGCAATACGTCGCCATCAGTGTCGGCGACAGGCCGCGCTCATCCAGCAGCGTGAACATCAGCGGCGCAAAACTCTGCATGCCCACCAGCCCGGCGCCGCAGGCGAAGATGTCGGGCAGCGTCTTGCGCTCCAGCGGCCACGGCGCGTGATCGGTCGAGACATAGGCGATCTTATCCTCGGCCAGCGCCGCCCACATCAGTTCCACTTCCGTTGCCGTGCGGAACGGAGGGTTGCATTTGCCGCGTCCGCCCAGCCGAACCAGATCGTCCTCGGTCATACACAGATACTGGATGCAGGCCTCGCCGGTCGCCTGCATGCCCATGCCGCGAAACGTCTCGGCGAGTGCGAAGCCGCGCGCCAGCGACGAGTGCGCGATATGCACATGCGCGCCGGTCTGCAGGCCGATCTCGAAAATCTCTAGATCGGCCATGGTCTCGGCCAGCGGCGGACGCGTGCGGCAATGCATGATCGGCTCGGTGCGCCCGGCCGCGCGCGCCTCCGCGGTCAGCCGCTCGACGAGTTCCTGATCCTCGTTGTGTACGGCCACGGGCAGGCCGGTCTTCGCGATCGCTGCGAACGCATCGATCATCGTCGGATGATCGATGCGCGGAAAGCGCACCGCGTCATATTCATAGGTGGAGAGCTTGAACGCCGAGATGCCGCCGGCGGCGAGCTCGGGAATCGCAGCCACGCCGCCAGTCTTCAGGATGGTGCCGTACAGCGCCATGTCGACATGCGCGGTGCGTTCCACCCAGCCGATCTTGTCGGCAAGTTTTCCCCCGTCGGTCACCGGATGCGGCACGTCGTACGGCATGTCGACACAGGTCGTCACGCCGCCGGCCGCCGCGCTGCGCGTGGCACCTTCGATTCCCGGCCAGCCGATCGCCGACGAAGTGTGCATGTGGCCATCGACCAAACCTGGCAGGATCAGCCTGCCACGATGATCGAGTGTCTCCGTTGCCGGCGGCGGTGCACCCTGGCCGATCGCCGCGATGGTCTCGCCGCGCACCGCGACATAGCCGTCGCGCAGCACGCGGTCGGTGCCGACAAGATCGCCAATGATCACGCGGTCGAATGCATCTGACACTTATATATAGACTCCTGCGGTTACGTCGGCGCCTGCGCCGCCTGTATCATCTCATACGTGCCCCGCTTGCCGTTACGGCGGCGCGATCCTACGAAGGGACGCTACAACGCTAGACCGCGCGAACGCGGACGCCAACCGGAGGATGCGCATGATACTGCACGACGTGAGAGTGCACCCGTCAAAGGACAACCTGGCGCGCGAGGACCAGCTTGCGTGGAAGATCGCCGCCGTCGCTGCCGACAAAGTCGCGGTGGACAAGGACGTGACGGAGATGATCGTGAACCGGATCATCGACAACGCGGCGGTGGCGATCGCGGCGATCAACCGGCATTCGGCGGTCTCCGCGCGCGGCATGGCGCTCGGCCACGTGCGCAAGGATGGCGCGACGGTGTTCGGCGTCGCGTCCGGCAAACGCGTCAGCCCGGAATACGCCGCATGGGCGAATGGCGCCGCGGTGCGCGAGCTCGACATGCACGATACGTTCCTCGCCGCCGACTACTCGCATCCCGGCGACAACATCCCGCCGATTCTCGCGGTGGCGCAGACCATGGGGAAGTCCGGCCGCGACCTGTTGCACGGCATCGCCACCGGCTACGAGGTCCACATAAACCTGGTTCGCGCCATCTCGCTGCACAAGCACAAGATCGACCACATCACCCATCTCTGCCCCGGCCAGGCCGCCGGCATCGGCACTTTGCTGCGCCTGCCGACGGAAACGATCTATCAGGCCGTGCAGCAGGCGGTGCATGTCAGCGTCACCACGCGCCAGTCACGCAAGGGTGAGATCAGCTCGTGGAAGGCCTACGCCCCCGCGCATGCCGGCAAGCTCGCGGTCGAGGCGGTGGATCGCGTGATGCGCGGTGAGGGCGCGCCGAGTCCAATCTATGAAGGCGAGGACAGCGTGATCGCCTGGGTGCTGGACGGCAAGGACGCGCACTACCAGGTGCCGTTGCCGGCGCCGGGTGAGGCGAAGCGCGCCATCCTCAGCAGCTTCACCAAGGAACACAGCGCCGAATACCAGTCGCAGGCGCTGATCGATCTGGCGTTCCGGATGCGTGAGAAGATTCTCGACGTTGAGCAGGTGGAGAAAATCGTCATCCACACCAGCCACCACACGCACGCGGTGATCGGCACCGGCGCGAACGATCCACAGAAGATGGACCCGAAGGCATCGCGCGAGACGCTGGACCACTCGATCATGTACATCTTCGCCGTCGCCTTGCAGGACGGGCGCTGGCATCACGTCGACAGCTACGCGCCGAAGCGTGCCGCGCGTGCGGACACGGTCCGGCTGTGGCACAAGATCGAGACGAGCGAGGATGCGGAGTGGGAGCGCCGCTACCTGTCGACCGATCCGGACGAGCTCGCCTTCGGCGGCCGGGTGGAGATCTCGCTGAGCGACGGCACGACGCTGGTGGACGAGATGGCAGTGGCCAACGCGCATCCGCTCGGCGCCAGCCCGTTCAAGCGCCCGGACTACATCAACAAGTTCCGCACGCTGACCGACGGCGTCATTTCCGCGCGCGAAGCGGATCGCTTCCTGGAGGTGGCGCAGAATCTGCCACGGCTGAAGGCGGAGGAGCTGCATCTGCTGAACATCGCGCTGCCGGCCGGGGCGTTGGCCGTCGGCAAGCCGGGGATTTTTTGAATCCGCTTGGCGCCCCTCTCTCTCACGTCATGGCCGGGCTTGTCCCGGCCATCCCCGCTAGCACGGTGCCGCGACGGATGGCCGGGACAAGCCCGGCCATGACGGTGAGCGGGAGAGCGCACAGCGAGTGATCATGTTCGCCGGTCCACACGCCGCATCGATCCACTGAAAGGGACGCACCCATGAGCGACACCGCCGCCATTCCCAACCGGGCAAAGAAAGGCGTCGGCCTGTCCGGCGTCACCGCCGGCAACACCGCGCTGTGCACCGTCGGACGCACCGGCAACGACCTGCACTACCGCGGCTACGACATCCTCGATGTCGCCGAGCAATGCGAATTCGAGGAGATCGCCTATCTCCTCGTGCACGGCGCGCTGCCGACCAACGCCGAGCTCGCCGGCTACAAATCCAAGCTGCGCGCGTTGCGTGGCCTACCCGCGGCGCTGAAACGCAGCATGGAAGCGCTGCCCGCCGCGGCGCATCCGATGGACGTGATGCGCACCGCGGTCTCCGCGCTCGGCTGCGTGCTGCCCGAGAAGGACGATCAGAACCAGCCAGGTGCGCGCGACATCGCCGATCGGCTGATGGCATGCCTCGGCTCCGCGCTGCTCTACTGGTTCCACTACGCGCACAACGGCAAGCGGATCGACGTGGAAACCGACGACGATTCGATCGGCGGGCACTTCCTGCATCTGCTGCACGGCAAGCCGCCGAATGAGGCGTTCGTGCGCGCCATGCACACCAGTCTGATCCTCTATGCCGAGCACGAGTTCAACGCCTCCACCTTCACCTGCCGCGTGGTCGCCGGCACCGCGGCGGACATGTACTCCGCCATCACGGCGGGCATCGGCGCGCTGCGCGGCCCGAAACATGGAGGCGCCAACGAGGTCTCTTTCGAGATCCAGAGCCGCTATGCGACGCCCGACGAGGCCGAGGCCGACATCCGCCGGCGCATCGCCAATCGCGAGGTGGTGATCGGATTCGGCCATGCGGTCTACACGATCGCCGATCCGCGGAACAAAGTGATCAAGGAAGTGGCGCGGCGTTTGTCGCAGTCCGCGGGCTCGATGAAGCTGTTCGACATCGCCGACCGGATCGAAGCGACGATGAGCGATGCCAAGAAGATGTTCGCCAACCTCGATTGGTTCAGCGCGATCAGCTATCACATGCTTGGTGTGCCCACCTCGATGTTCACGCCGTTGTTCGTGATCGCGCGCACCTCCGGCTGGGCCGCGCACGTGATCGAGCAGCGCATCGACAACAAGCTGATCCGCCCCACCGCGAACTACATCGGCCCGGAGAACCTGCAGTTCATCCCGATCGCGGAGCGTCGTTGATCGCCATCGCGGAGCGTCGATAACGGATTGATCCGACTTCGAAGCCGCCGCTACATCGACGTGGCGGCGGCATTCGCGTCCGCATTGTGCGCTTGTGATCACGCAGCGCAATTTTTTTCAACTTTTGTGCGACGAAACGGTCGCTTTTTGTTGACATGATAGCGCGTCGCGATGAATAGCGATTCTGGTGCGCTGGTGCCCGATTCGCGATGCTGCTTTAGCCAATCGGCGCAAGCCTCCGGATAACAGAAGGACGGTCCATGGACCGCAGCCTCGTCCAGGTGGAGCAAGGCCGATCGAATTCCGCAGCGGGGGCAAATCCCGCAATCGGGAACTTTATCGTGCGGAGCTTGGCGAAATTGACGGCACGCAGTGTGACGTGCCGCGACCTCTCGCGACGTTCGTCTGGATGCGTGCGGCCGTGGCGCGCGGGGATCGCGAACCCCCACGCCGGATACGTCGGATGCATATCGCGCGCCGGAAAAAGTTCAGTTCCGGCACGTCGAGGCAGCGCCGATCCGATCGCCGGCCCGATGAACTTGGTCCGCCGAAACTGCCGAGCAGGATCGGCGGGCGCCTTGCGGGACCGGCTGCATGGGCGGCCGCTCGTTAACCGCGCGACCACCAACAATGGCTTGAGAAGGAGATTCAACAGGTGAGCACAGAAGACATCGAAAAGCCGCGCGCCCAGGCGTTGGCGATGCGTGCGGCGAAGAAGGCCGCACCGAAGAAGAAGGCCGGCAGGAAGGCCGCGAAGAAGGCCGGACCGAAGAAGAAGGCGGCGGGCAAGAAAGGCGCGCCGAAGAAGAAGGCGGCGGCAGTGAAGAAGGCCGCACCGAAGAAGAAGGCCGGTCACAAGAAGGCCGCGGCGAAAAAGAAGGCCGCACCGAAGAAGAAGGCGGGACGCAAGAAGGCCGCTGCTTCGGCGCCGTCGGAGCCGATGCCCAGCCCGATGAGCTAGCACTTCGCACACGCGGGCCGGCTCGGCCTGCACGGGAAAAAGGGCGCCGAGAGGCGCCCTTTTTCATTCTGTTGTCCGGAATGGCTCTTCGCGACGTTGCCGCCCTATTGCCGCGTGTCTCTTGTTTCGTTCGCGGGGGTTTTCGTTCGCCCGGGCTTTCGTTCGTAGGCGCGCGCTCAGCCGAATGTCGCCACCAGATCGTCCACCTGCGCCGGGCTCAGCAGCCGCGCCTCCACGCCGCGCAGCGTGATGAACAGCTTGGCCGCTTCTTCCAGCTCCTCCGCGGCATAGACCGCATCGGTCAATGTCTTGCCGCACACCACCGGGCCATGATTCGCCAGCAGCACCGCGCGGGCATTGCGGGCGGCGTTGTGGATCGCCTCCTCCATCTGCGGATTTCCGGGCCGATAATACGGCACGATCGGCAGGCGTCGCCCGACACGCATCACGAAATACGGCGTCAGCGGCGGAATCGGGTTGATCGGATCGAGATCGGGCAGGCACGTCACCGCGGTCGCCATCGTCGAGTGCAGGTGCACCACCCCTCCCACGTCCTTGCGTGAGGTGTAGAATGCCCGATGCATGAACACCTCCTTCGACGGCGGATCGCCGGAGACGTGGCGGAAATCGACATCGAGCTTCGACAGCCGTGTTGGATCAAGCCGGCCGAGGCAGGAATTGGTCGGCGTGATCAGATAGCCATCCGGCATGCGCACGCTGATGTTGCCGGCGCTGCCGACCGAATATCCGCGGGTGAAAAGGCTGCCGGCCAGTCCGACCAGCAGACGGCGCGTTTCGATCTCGGTCATGCGTGTCTCCAATAAGTCCAAGGTTCAATCCAACACCGCGAATGCCTTAAGGAAGAAGTCGCGCGCGCCAAAATTGCCCGACTTGAGCGCGAGCAACAGTGGCGCATCGCCGCCCTCGGCATAGGTCCAGGGCACGCCTGGATCGATCTCAGCGCCGATCCGCAGGCTGCGCACGCCGAGTTGCGACACCACCGCCCCCGCGGTCTCGCCGCCAGCCACCACAAGGCGTCGCACGCCACCTGCCACCAGGGCCACGGCGATGCGTGCCATCGCGTCCTCGATCAACGCACCGGCTGCATCCCGGCCGAGAAGCTGCTGCACCGCTGCGACCTTGTCGGGCGGTGCCGAGGCGGCGATCACGATCGGTGTCGCGCCAAGCCTGCCCGATGCCCAGTCGATCGCACCGGCCGCGAGCCTCGCCGCGTCGGGCACCGCAAGCGGATCAAGTTCGAACACCGGAACGTGCTCGCGCGCGAAGCCGAGCTGCCCCAGCGTCGCGCGTGAGCATGATCCGGCCAGCACCGCCGCCGCACCCGCCACTGCCGGCAACGCGCCGGGATCGGTCCGCTCCGGCAACAGACCGGCACGCCGGAAATTCTCCGGCAGGCCCATCGCGACGCCGGAGCCGCCGGTGATCAGCGCGTGCGACGCGGCGGCCGCACCGATCGCCAAAAGGTGCGAGTCGTTCACCGCATCGACGATCGCATAGCGCCGCCCCTGTTCCGCCATAGCCGTCATCGCGTCGCGGATCGCCGCGGCACCCTGCTCCACCACCGCATAGGGCACCAACCCGACGGTGCCCTCGGTCTGGCGCGACAACACGCGCACCAGGTTGGCGTCGCGCATCGGCGTGAGCGGATGGTTCTCCATGCCGCTCTCGTTCAGCAGCACGCCGCCGACGAACAGATACCCTTGGTAGACGCTGCGCGCGTTCAACGGAAACGCCGGGCAGGCCAGTGCGAAGCCGGCGCCGAGCGCCGCGAGCAAAGCATCCGCCACCGGTCCGATATTGCCCGCCTCCGTGCTGTCGAAGGTCGAGCAGTATTTGAAGAAGATCTGCCGGCATCCCGCGCGGCGCAGCCAGCCCAGCGCGGCGAGGCTCTCGGCCACCGCCTGGCGCGCCGGCGCGGTGCGCGATTTCAGCGCCACAACGACTGCGTCGGCATCCGGCGCCGCTTCATCGTCACGCGGCACGCCGAAGCGCTGCACCGTGCGCATGCCGTGTTTCACCAGCATGGAAGCAAGGTCGGTGGCGCCGGTGAAATCGTCGGCGATGCAGCCCAACAGCATGGCGATCAGTCCCCTTGTGGTCAGTCCCCTTGCGATCAGTCCCTTGCGGCCAGTCCCCTTGCGGTCAGTCCCCCGGGCGGTCAGTCCCCCGGGCGGTCAGTCCTTCGACAGCAGCGCCGCGGCGAAGGCGCGCGATTGCTCGTCCCATGACGGCAGTTGTCGACCTGTCTGCCAGGCTGCCTCCGCGACGTCGCAGCGCAGGTCGGCGCCGAAGATCACGCGCCGCAGCGCCTTCGACAATGTGTCGCGATCACCCGGCTGCACCATGATGCCATTCTCCGGCGTCACCAGCGTGGGCGCGATGCCGACGGCGGTCACCGCGACCGGCACGCCGCGCTTCAACGCCTCGGCGATCGCCATGCCGTAGCCTTCCCAGTGCGAGGCCAGCGCGAACAGATCCGCGCCGTGCCACAGCGCCTGCAGCGCGGCGTCGCCCACCTCGCCGGCGAAACGAACGCGCGGCGCGATGCCGAGCTCCGCCGCCAGCGCGATAAGTGCATCGGCGTGTGTCTGATCGCGCGCCGGCGAGCCGACGATGGTCAGGTGCCAGTCGAGATCGAACAGCCGTGCCAGCGCGCGCAGTAGCAGGTCGTGCCCTTTGCGCGGCACCAGCGCGCCGATCGACAGGATCTCGCAGGTCGGCCCGCCGGACCCAGAGCTGCGCGGTGCGTCATCGGTGCCCGGCATCACCACGGCAATGCGCGGGCGCGGGACGGCGAACTCGCTGCTTAGCCGTTCCGCGGTCGGATCGCTGGTGACGATCACACGCGCGAGGCGTGGCAGCAGACGCTGCTCGATGCCGCGCAGCCGGGCGCGATCGTCCTCGCTGTAGCCGGTCTCCAGCGCGGTCGGGTGGTGGACGAGCGCCATCGCCCCGCGGGCGGCGAGCGCGTCGTCCATGCCCGCGAACGCCGGCAGCGCCAATCCGTCGAGCAACGGCCGGGCGGTTTCGGCCAGCGCGTCGAACGCGATGCAGGCGGCGTCGCGGGTAAATTCGTCGGCTAGCGGATGTGTGCCAGCCAGTTCGATGACGTCAACCTGGTGCCCGGCCGCACGCAGTCCAGCGACGATGCGCCGGTCATAGGCATAGCCGCCGGAGACGGTTTCGAACGGTGCCGGGACGATCAGCGCGAGGTGCATCGCGCTCAATCGAGCGGATCGACCGGCAAGATCGGCCGCTCGAGCCCGGCGCGGTAGGTGTAGCCACTGGGCTTTGCCGGATCGTGCGGCTCAGGCGCGTGCGGTACCGTGCAGCCGGCGTAGCTGCCGTCGGGAAAATGAAACAGCCGCTGATGCGCGGCCAGCTCGCCCCACACGGCGCCGATCTGGTGATAGTGGAACTGCACGGCCCGCCGGCGCAGCGGCGAGGCATTCGGCGCGGTGTAATGGTGCAACAGCGAATGGAAGATCAGCGCGTCGCCGGGCTGCATCTCGATCGCGATGCGCTCCGCCGCGCGCACGTGTTGCGGGATGATGCGGCAGCGGTTGAAATCATTCTCATGCTGGTGCGGCATCGCGCCATCCAGGTGCGAGCCGGGCACCAGCTCCATGCAGCCGTTCTCGCGCAGCGCGGCGTCCAGCGCGATCCACACGCCGACGATCAGCCCCGGATCGGTCAGCCGGAAATACGCGGCATCCTGGTGCCACGGCTTCTCCGAGCCGATGTGCGGCGGTTTCACCAGCGCCATTTCCTGGAACAGCACGCGGCCGTCGCCGAGCAACTGATCCAGCAGCGCGTGCAGCCGGCGGTTCATCGCCGCCATCTCCAGCGCCGGCGCGGCGGGCACGAAATCCATGTATTTGCGGATGGCGAATTCGCGCTGCTCCGGCGGCAGTGTCGCCGGATCATGACCGCTCTCGTACATCAGCACGGTGTCGCGCGCCGGCAGATGTCCGGTGGCGAGATCGCTCAGCGCTGCGTTGCACGCGGCAACCGAACGCGGCCCCATGATGCCGCGCGCCACGACGTAGCCGTCGCGCCGGTACTGCGCGATTTCCGTTGCAGTGAACCGAGGCAGGGTTGCCGAAGCTGGTGCTATCTGATCCATCGCCGCAGCATGGCGCGCGTCCGCGTGCGCGGCAACCGCCAAGCCTCACGTACACCTCGCCCGCGCTTGCGGGAGGTCGGCGAGCGTAGCGAGACGGGTGTGAGGGTGGTGCGGCACGACCCTCACCCGCGTCGCAAGGGCTCGCGACCTTGGTCCGCTCTTTGCGGCCCAAGTCCGCCGAGAGCGGGAGAGGTGTACGACGGCGATGCCAGTCGCGATGAAGACGTTCTAATTCAAAGACGCTCGTAGCGGATCTCGGACCCGTCCACGACGGTCAGTGCCATGCCTGCCCAGGTCTGGGTCTCATCGTACCAGAGGTCCACGTCGAACGCGCCGCTGAGATTGTAGTGGTCCGCCGCGATCAAGCGGCCGGAGGCGAGCCGGATGCTGTCCATTCGCAGATCGGCGACTTTCGGCGACAGCAGGACGCCGTCCTCCAGACTGATCATCGGCCCATCCAGCATCCGCTTGTCCCAGTAGCTGCTGGGGATCGCGGAGGCCGGGGCGACATAGCGTTTGGTCTGGCTGCCGAGAACCACCAGCCCGTCATCGGTGCGTTGGGCGTGCATCCATTGCACCCTGCCGTTCTTGTCGGTGTTCCCCACCACTTCAACCAGCGTCGTGCCATGCCAGGTCTCGACGCCGCGGTGTGCGTAGCGGGCGAGCGGGATCGAGGCGAAGGTCACCAGCACATCAACCACGATCCGCACGGTCAGCACGTCGCCAGCTTGCTGGAAGGTCACCACGTGCGTGCCGATCTGATTGCCGAATCGCATCATGCGGAAGGTCAGGGCGTCGCCTGTCGGCACCGGCAGCGCGGCGGCGGCGGGACGTGCGACCAGGGCGGCCCCGGCCGTCAGCAGCACGGCGCGCCGGTCGATCAGCCTGGGCGCCGCGTCTGGCCTCTGCGCGTTCAGCGGACCTCTGTTCACGATTGACCTGAGTGATGTCAAAATCAAGGCTGCCGTATACCACCCGCGCCCGACATGGGCCAGCGATCCCGGTTGACCGCGTCGAAACGCTGTTTCAGCCTCGCGCGAACCAACGGAGGCTGGCATGGCGGGCGACTATATGGTGGGCGATCTCGTGGCGGAGTTCCTCACCGCCTGCGGCGTCACGACGGTCTTCGGCATCGCCTCCGTCCACAACATCCCGATGCTGGACGCGATCGGCCGGCGCAACGCCATCCGCTTCGTCATGACGCGCGGCGAGCTCGGCGGCACCCACATGGCCGACGGCTATGCACGCGCCTCGGGTGGGCTCGGCGTGATGTTCAGCAGCACCGGCCCGGGCGCGGCCAACGCAGTCGGCGGGCTGATCGAGGCGCGCTTCGCCGGCTCGCCGGTGCTGCACATCACCGGTCAGACCAGCACCCGCTTCGTCGATCGCGAGATGGGCACGGTGCACGATCCGCACGACCAGCTCGCCATGTTGCGCGCGGTGGGCAAGGGCGCCTGGCGCGTGCGCTCGGCACCGCAGGCGCTGGGCGTGCTGACCGCGGCCGCCGTCGTCGCGCTGACCGCGCCCACCGGTCCGGTCAGCGTCGAGGTGCCGATCGACATCCAACGCACGCCGATCGAGCGCCCGGCGATGCTCGACACGTTCGTGCTGCCGCTGCCACCGCTGCGCCTGCCCGCCGCCGCCGAGCTCGACGAGCTGGCCTCGCGCGTGCTGGCGGCGAAGCGGCCGCTGCTGTGGCTCGGGTCGGGCGCGAAGGCGGCCGGACCTGCCGCGCGCCGTCTGCTCGATCTCGGCTTCGGCATGCTGAACAGCATCAACGGCAAGGGGATCGTTTCCGACGCGCATCCGATGAACCTGGGCGGGCTGCATGGCAACGGCATGCCTGAGGTGCAGGCGTTCTACCGGGGCGTCGACCTGCTGTTGGCCGCCGGCACGCGGCTGCGCGGGCAGGAGACCGGAGATTTCTCGGTCAAGCTCCCGCAAAACATCATCCAGATCGATGTCGATCCGACGGCGAACGGGCGCACCTACGCGAATTCCTGGTTCGTCTGCGCCGACGCCGCGGCGACCCTGGCGGCGCTGGCGGAACGGATCGAGGGCCGCATGGAAATCGATCCCGCCTTCCCCGCGCAGTTCCGCGCGCTGCGCGAGCAGGCACGGGCGGATTTCCTCGCCACGCTTGGCCCCTACGGCAGCTTCCCCGAACAGCTCGCCGCGGTGCTGCCGAAGGACGCAATCTGGGCGCGCGACGTGACACAGAACAACACCACCTGGGGCAACCGCGTCTTTCCGATCGATACGCCGCAACAGAACGTTTTCCCGGTGGGCGCCGGCATCGGCCAGGGCCTGTCGCTCGGCATCGGCGCGGCGGTGGCGGCAAACGGACGCAAGACCGTGGTTATGACCGGTGACGGCGGCTTTTTCCTCAATGTTGGCGAGCTGTGGACCGCGACGCAGGAAAAACTGGACGTCAGCATCATCGTGATGAACGACCGCGGGTACGGCGTGATCAAGCGCATCCAGGACACGTTTCAGCACGGCCGCCGTTTCTTTGCCGATCTGCAAGGACCGGACCTGGGACAACTGGCAGGCATCGCCGGCATCCCGTTCTGGAAGGTCGAACGCGGCGAAGACTTCGGCGCCACCGTGGCGAAGTCGCTCGCCCATGTCGGGCCCAGCATGGTCGAGGTCGATATGACCGCGGTCGGCGAGTTCCCCGCCTACTATCCGTTCAACCAGCGTGCCGCCTGATGATACACGCCGCGCTGGGCGAGCTGGCACTGCTGCTGCTCGCCTGGCTGCTCAGCGAGGACCGGTGGCGCATTCCCTGGCGCACGGTGATCGCCGGTGTGGCGCTGCAGGTTGCGCTGGCGGTGCTGCTGCTCGATTTTCCGCCGGCGGTCAGCGTGGTGATGCTGGCCAACCGCGCCGCGCACGCGTTGCAGCGCGCCACCGAGGCCGGAACGGGATTCGTCTTCGGCTATCTCGGCGGCGCACCGCTGCCGTTCACCGAGACCACGCCCGGCGCCAGCTTCATCCTGGCGTTCAAGGCCCTGCCGCTCGTGCTGGTGATCAGCGCGCTGGCATCGTTGCTGTTCCATTGGGGCGTGTTGCAGCGCGTGACTGGCGCCTTCGCCTGGGTGCTGCGGCGCTGGATGGGCATCGGCGGCGCGTTGGCGCTCGGCGCCGCGGTGCACATCTTCGTCGGCATGGTGGAGGCGCCGCTGCTCGTGCGCCCCTACCTCGCGCGCATGCAGCGCGGCGAGCTGTTCGCGCTGATGACCTGTGGCATGGCGGGCGTCGCCGGCACGGTGATGGTGATCTACGCGGGTTTCCTCGCGGGCGTGATTCCCGACGCGCTGGGCCAGATCCTGATCGCCTCGGTGATCAGCACGCCGGCGGGTCTCGCGGTGGCGGCGCTGATGGTGCCGTTCGGCCCGGCCGAAGCCGATGACGATCGCTTGGTACTGGAACACCCGCCGGTCAGTTCGATCGATGCGCTGGTGAAGGGCACCGCTGACGGCATCCCAGTGCTGGTCGGCATCGTCGCGACGCTGGTGGTGACGATCGCCATGGTGACGCTGGTCAACGTGGGGCTGGGACTGCTGCCGCATTGGGGCGGCGAGGCGCTGACATTGCAGCGCATCTGTTCCTGGGTGTTCCGCCCGGTGATGTGGCTGATCGGCATTCCATGGCAGGAGACCGTTGCGGCGTCGGTGCTGATGGGCACCAAGACGGTACTAAACGAGTTCGTCGCCTACCTGAACTTCGCGGCGCTGCCGGGTGATGCGTTCACCCCGCACACGCGGCTGATCCTGACCTATGCGCTGTGCGGTTTCGCCAATTTCGGCAGCGCCGGCATCATGGTCGGCGGCATCGGCATGATGATCCCGGACCGCCGCGCCGAGGTGGCGCAATTGGGCATGCGCTCGATCGTGTCGGGCACGCTGGCAACCTGCATGAGCGGCGCGGTGGCGGGCGCGATCGCGGGATGATACCAACCGGCCTAAGCGTTGATCCGTTCCAACGCTTACGCTGGTTGCTACGCGGCATGTGGAGCGCCGGAACCGCCGCCACGCCATTCGATCAAACGGGAGCTCCATTCAAATGACTGCCCCGTATCCGCATCACGATTTCCCGGCCCTCGCCGCCCGGCATTTGCGCAATGCTCGGCTGTACGGCGACAAATTGGATCTGCTCCGTGCGATCGCGCTGGCGCCGGGGAGTGTCATCGGCGAGGTCGGCGTCGCGGCCGGCTGGCTCTCGACGTTCATGATCGATCTATTCCAGCCGGCGGAATTCGTCGCATTCGACACGTTCGTCCTGCACACCATCCCGACTGTCTGGGGCCTCCAGACCTTGGAATTGTTCGAGGGCAAGACGCATCTGGATTTTTACCGTGACAAGTACGCCGGAAGCCGCTGCAAAGTCGTGACGGAGGAAGGGTGGAGCCACGAAACCCTGCCCAAGTACCCGGACAACTATTTCGACCTTCTCTACATTGACGCAGGCCACAGCTACATGGAGGTGAAACGGGATATCGACATCGCCAAGACGAAGCTCAAGACGCACGGATTGATGGTGTTCAACGACTATATCATGTTCGATCATCTGACCGGTGGCCCTTATGGTGTCGTGCCGGCGGTGAACGAACTGGTGGTGCAGGAGGACTGGGAGGTTGTGGGGTTCGCGTTGCAGCAGCAGATGTTCTGCGACATCGCGATCCGTCGCATGACCAGGTAATGCCCGTGGCTCGCCCATGGCGATCGCGGCCTGAGCCGTATTTGACCTGACGTCGCGCGCCTCCCACTCTGGCGCGACCAGGAAGGACGCGTCATGGACGGCAGACGACCGACGGTTTCCTCCTTGCGCGGGATCGTGGCGGCGGCACATCCGCAGGCGGCGCATGCCGGCGCGGCAATGCTGCGCGCGGGGGGCAACGCGTTCGATGCGGCGGCGACGACCGCCGCGGCGTTGAATGTGGTCGAGCCCTATATGTCCGGCCTGGCCGGTATGGGCATGGCGACCTGCTACATCGCCGCGGAGCGCCGTGTGCGCACCCTGGACTTCATCACGCGTGTGCCGAGCGCGTTCCCGGCCGGGAAGTTCTCCGACCGTGACCAGTTGGCGCGCGGCGCGATCGCCACCGGGACGCCAGGCAATCTGGCGGGCTGGTGCGAGCTGGTGCGCGCCCACGGCAGCAAATCCTTCGCCGAGGTGTTCGCCCCCGCGATCGTGCTGGCGCGCGAGGGGTTTCCGCTGGTGGACTACAATGTGTCCGCGCTGCGCGGCACCGAGACCGAATTCAAGGGCCACCACGATTTCCATGCGGACTGGGCGCGGGTCTACACAACAGGCGGCGTGGCCCTCGGGGCGGTGTTGCGTCAGCCTGATCTGGCACGTACCTATGAAGTGATCGCCGCCGAGGGCCCGGTCTACCTGTACGGCGGCAAGCTGGGCGCGGCGTTGGTTGCGCATGTGCAATCGCTCGGCGGCTGCCTGACGATCGGCGACCTGGAGTCGGTGCAGCCGGTCTGGCTCGATCCGCTGATGGCGTCCTATCGCGACCTGACCATCCACACGCTGCCGCCGCCCTGCGAGGGGTTCCAGTATCTGCTGACGCTCCGGCTGCTCGACGGGCTCGCGGTGGCGGCGATGGAGCGGAACGGCGTCGAGCATCTCGACACGATGTATCGCGCCATCCGCCTGGCGGCGGGCGTGCGCATTGCCAACAACAATCCATCGCCGGAACGACTGGCCGAGCTGATGGGGGAAGCGTCGGTGGCGGCGCTGCGGGCACGCCTGCGCGACGGGACGCCGATCGAGGGACCGACCGAGCAATGGATCGCGCCCGCGCCTGCGTCCGCGCGTGGCCAGCATACCACATCCTTTTCGGTCGCGGACCGGCACGGCAACGTGGTCTGCGTCACCCAGAGTCTCGGGGCAAAATTCGGCTGCGGTATCGTGGTGCCCGGACACGGCGTCTGCCTCAACAACTTCCTGTATTGGGGTGAAGTCGATCTGCGCGGTACCAACCCGCTGCGCCCCGGCGCGCCGCTCGCTCTGCCGATGGCGCCCAGCATCGCCACGCGGGACGGGCAACCGGTGCTGGCGCTCGGCACGCCCGGCAGCTACGGGATCTGCCAGACGCAGCCTCAGGCTCTGGTCCAGCACATCGAATTCGGCCTGATGCTGCAGGATGCGATCGACGCGCCACGTGCCCGACTGTGGGACGGCCGGCGGGTCGAGGTGGAATCGCGCATCCCGGCCGATACCATCACCGCCCTGTGCACGCGCGGCCACGCGGCCGAGGCCGCCGCACCCTGGACAACCGCGGTCGGCGGCATGCACGGCATCGCGATCGACCGCGCCACCGGCGTGCTCACCGGCGGCTGCGATCTCCGTCGCGACGGCTTCGTGGCGGCGGCGTGAATTCCGTGACGGCGGCGTAAAGAAGGAAGACCCATATGCACTGGACCGATCGACGCGAACGCTTCCGGGCCGTCCTGCAAGGCGCGGACTGCGTCCACCCCGGCTCCGTCTTCGACCCGATCTCCGCGCGCATCGCCGAGGAGCTCGGTTTCGAAATCGGCATGTTCGCCGGCTCCATCGCATCGTTCACGGTGCTCGGTGTGCCCGACCTGATCGTTCTGACCCTGACCGAGTTTGCCGAACAGGCCTACCGCATCAACCGCGCCGGCAAGCTGCCGCTGCTGGTCGATGCCGACCACGGCTACGGCAACGCGCTGAACGTGATGCGCACCATCCAGGAGCTGGAAACCGCCGGCGTCGCCGCCGCCTCAATCGAGGACACGCTGCTGCCGCGGACCTATGGCGAAACGAAACCCACGCTGATCTCGATCGAAGAAGGCGTCGGCAAGATGCGTGCGGCACTGGCGGCGCGCGAGGACAACAGCTTCGCGGTGGTCGGCCGCACCAGCGCCGCCGCGATGACCGGCACCGCGGATGCCGTGGCGCGTGCCAAGGCGTACGAAGCGGCCGGCGTGGACGCGCTGTTCTTCGCCGGGCGGATCACCCGCGCCCAGCTCGATGCGATCGCCGGCGAGGTGAAGCTGCCGATCGTGCTTGGCGGTCTGAGCGGCGACATGCTGGACAAGCCCTATCTCGCCAGCCGCGGCGTGCGCATCGCGCTGCAGGGCCACCAGCCGTTCTCGGCCGCTGTGCAGGCTGTCTACACGACGTTGAAGGCGCTGCGTGACGGAACGAAGCCGTCCGACCTGACCGGCATCGCCTCGGCCGAGACGATGCACCGGATGACGCGCGAGGGCGACTACAAGAGCTGGACCGAGCGCTTCCTGGGCGGCTGATCGACCGCAATTCGCGGACGACCCCAAAGTGGTCTGATCAACCCCGCGAAACTGGCCCTTTCGTCCCGGCCAATTCTCTGCCGTTCTGACAATCTGGATACGGCCGGAGGTCGAGATGGAAACCATTCGCGTCGTCTGCGGGCACGACTGCCCCGACATGTGCTCGCTGCTCGCCCATGTCGAGGACGGACGCGTGATGCGCGTCGAGGGCGATCCCGACCAGCCCTTCACCGCCGGCTTCGCCTGCGCGCGGGTGAACCGCGACGCCGAGTTGGTGCATTCGCCCGATCGCCTGACCTCGCCGCTGCGCCGCATCGGGCCGAAGGGCGAGGGGCTATTCGCGCCGATCACCTGGAACGAAGCGTTGGACGAAATCACCGCGCGCTGGAAGGCGATCATCGCCGAGTCCGGCCCGCTCGCGTTGCTCGGTTACGCCTACAGCGCGCATTCGGGGCAGATGAACCGCGGCCTGGTGAACGGGCTGTTCCACGCCCTCGGCAGCAGCCGATTACAAGCCGGAACGGTGTGCGACACCTGTTGCGAGGCCGCCTGGGACGCGACGGTCGGCGCGATCGGCGGCGCCGATCCGGAGACGGTTGAGCATTCCGATTTGGTAATATCCTGGGGAGCCGACCTGGTAACCACCAACGTGCACTTCTTTGCCCGTGTCGAGCAGCTTCGCCGCAAGGGTGTGCCGTTTGTCGTGATCGACCCGCGCCGCAGCCGCACCGCCGTGCGGTCCGACTGGCACCTGCCGATCCGCATTGGTACCGACGCAGCCCTGGCGCTCGGCGTGATGCACATCCTGGTGCGCGATGGGTTGTGCAACCGCGCCTATATCGCCGAGCACACCGTGGGATTCGACCGGCTGGAACACGAGGTGCTGCCGCGCTTCGATCCGCCACGCACCGCCGTCATCACCGGCTTGGCGGAAGCGGACATCGAACGCCTCGCCGCGGTGTATGGCAACGCCAGGGCGCCGTTCATCCGCCTGGGCGAGGGCATGACTCGGCTGCTGCACGGCGGCCAGGCACTGCGCGCGGTGGCGCTGCTGCCGGGTGTCACCGGCGCCTATGCCCGCAAGGGCGGTGGCGCGCTGCTGATGACCGCCGCGTCTTGCGAGCTAAACTACAACGCGGTGCGCAAACCGTCCGGTCCGGCAACGACGCGCATGGTCAACCATCTGCGCATCGGCGAGGCATTGACGGAGATGCGCGATCCGCCGATCCGCGCGCTGTTCGTCTCGGCGAACAATCCGGCAGTGACATGTCCCGACCTGGCCAAGGTGCGCCGTGGCCTGATGCGCGAGGATCTGTTCACCGTGGTGCACGATCCGTTCCTGTCGGTCACCGCGCGCTATGCCGACATCGTGCTGCCGGCGGCGATGTATCTGGAAACCGAGGACCTGTATCGCGCCTACGGTGCCTACTATCTGCAATACGGTCCGCGGGCCGTGGCCCCGCAACCGGGCGCGCGATCCAACGTCGACTTCGCGCAGGAGCTCGCGGTTCGCATGGGCCTGAACGATCCGATCTTCGGCATGTCGCAGGATGCGATGCTGGGCGCGCTGTTCAACGGCGCGTCCGGCCAGGCGGCGACGCTCGATCCGGCTGCGGTGAAGACCGCAGGCCCGATCCGGCTGGCACCGGATGGCCCGCAGCAGTTCCGCACACCCTCCGGCAAGCTGGAATTCTACTCGGAAGCACTGGCCGCCAAGGGTCAGCCGCCGATGCCCGACTGGGCGCCCGATCCCGATGAGCAGCGCGATGCCGCGCGTTGGAAGCTGCGCTTGCTGACCGCGCCGGGCTACTTCCAGAGCCACACGGTCTATTCGCGCGTCGAGTTCCTGCGCAAGCGCGAAGGCCCCGCCGTCTGCATCCTGCATCCCGACGATGCGACGGCGCGCGGCCTGGCGGACGGGCAGCGCGTGCGGCTGTTCAACGATCGCGGGGATGTCGTATTTACGTTACGCGTCAGCGACGAGGTGCAGCCGGGCGTCGTCCTGGTGGTGGGCCAGCGCCCCGACACCGAGGCGATTTCCGGCACCATCAACATGCTGTGCTCCGACCGCTACACCGACATGGGTGACGGCGCGACGTACCAGAGCACCTGGCTTGATGTCGCTGCGTACCAGGAGGCGGCATGAGCGAACTTGTTCTGCATCCGGACGAGGCGCTCGACACGCATCTCGCCGGTGCCGGCTATGTCTTCGTCGCCGCCGAGGCGATGCATCAGGGGTTGGTGTCAGCCGGTGCGTTGACCGACTGGGGTGATTTCGCGGCGAGCTGGGACGCGCTCGACCTTGACACCTACATGGCCGATGGCGGCCGCTACCGCCGCCGGCGCCACGCGATCTTCGCTGCCACGGCGGACGGCGCGATTCGGCGCCAGCCACATCAGGCGCACTTCCAAACGCTCGACTACAACAATCTGAACGGCGGCATCGCGCGCTGGTTCTCCCCGATCACCGACGTGATCGGCGACGGGGACAGCTTGCGCACGATCCTGCGATTCTGCCATGGCTTGTTCGGCGGCCTCGCCCCGGAGGTCCGCGCCTGGCACATCGAGGTGCACCAGTTCCGCATCGAGGCGCGACCTGGTGAGGCCGGCCAGCCGACACCGGAAGGATTGCACCGCGATGGCGTCGACTATGTCCTGGTGCTGCTGGTCGGGCGGCAAAATATCGCCAGCGGAACGACGACGATCCACGATCTGGAGCGGCGCCTGCTGGGCAGCTTCACGCTAACGCATCCGTTCGATGCGGCCCTGGTGGACGACGCGCGGGTCTATCACGGCGTCACGCCGGTGCAGCCACTGGACCCCGCGCTGCCAGCGCACCGCGATGTGCTGGTGGTCACCTTCCGCAACGCGCGGGCAGGGGGCTGAGCGTCGATCGAATTCCCGGCTGACGGCGGGGTCACCAGACCAGCAGTCTGCGATCTGATTTCGGAAACGGAGCATAAACGTCCGCGTCGGCGCGCGCAGGTGCACCGGTGCCGGCGGCAGGTATCGAGCCGCGAAAGCTCTGATGCCCGTGATGCTGATCCGGCAATGACGGGAGCGTGATCGCAGAAAGCTTGACAGGCGCCGGCGACGGCCATATTGAACCGATAGGTTACTTAACCAGGAAGTTCATAGGCGCATGTCGCCGGATCGCCTCAATCGTACCTTTGCGGCTCTCGCAGATCCCACGCGGCGCGCGATCCTGGCGCGGCTTGCCTCAGGTGAGGCCTCGGTCACCGAGCTGGCGGAGCCGTTTGCCATGAGCCTTCCCGGCATTTCCAAACACCTCAAGGTGCTGGAACGCGCGGGGCTGATCGTGCGTGGCCGCGAGGCACAGTGGCGGCCATGCCGGCTCGCGCCGCGTCCACTCAAGGGAGCCGCGGATTGGCTGGAGCATTACCGCCGCTTCTGGGAGGAGAGCTTCGATCGCCTCGAGGGTTATCTGAAGGATCTGCAAGGGAAGGGGAAGAAACGTGGTCGCGGCAACTAGCATTGCGGCAGATACGACGGACCGCGAGCTCCTCGTCACGCGTGTCATCGATGCGCCGCGCGCTCTTGTGTTCAAGGCATGGACTGAACCCGAGCAGGTGGCGCGCTGGTGGGGGCCGCAAGGATTCACCACGACATTCTGTGACATGGACATACGGCCCGGCGGGACATTTCGATTCTGCATGCGTTCTCCCGCGGGCACCGACCACTGGAAGCGCGGTGTCTACCGTGAAATCGTCGCGCCGGAGCGGATCGTCTTCACCTTTGCCTGGGAGGACGCGGCGGGAAATCCCGGCCACGAATTGCTGACCACGGTGACGTTCGCCGAGCAGGGTAGGAAGACGAAGCTGACCCTGCATCAGGCGGCGTTCGAGACGGCCGAGGGGTGCAATGACCATCAAGGCGGCTGGACGAGCTGCCTGGAACGCTTCGGTGAATATATGACGACGGGGTGAAAACACGCGGCACAATGAGGATAGGGCAGATCAGTAAAGCGCAATCCGCCACGGAGACGGATCACGACGCAGCACCGGCTTACGCCCTCGGCTAACTCCGCTCCACACGTCCTGCAACAAACGGAAAGCAGATCATGCAACAGCACCAGATCGTTTCGCGTGACGAGTGGGTCGCCGCACGCAGACAGCTCCTGATCAAGGAGAAGGAACTCACCCGCCTGCGCGATCAATTGAGCGCCGAACGGCGCGCCCTGCCCTGGGTAAAGGTGGAGAAGCCGTATGTGTTTGACGGACCGCGCGGCAGGGAGACGCTGGCGGACCTGTTTGACGGGCGCAGCCAACTGATCGTCAAACATTTCATGTTCGGCCCGGACTGGCCGGAGGGCTGCGTCGGCTGCTCGTTCGAGTGCGATCATGTCGGCGGCGCCCTGCCGCACCTCGAGCATCATGACGTGACGTATGTTGCGGTGTCGCGCGCGCCGTTGCCCAGGATAGAAGACTACAAGCGACGCATGGGCTGGCGGTTCAAGTGGGTGTCGTCGTTCGCCAACGACTTCAATTACGACTTCCACGTGTCGTTCACGCCAGAGCAGATCGCGCAGGGCGAGGTGTACTACAATTACGAAATGCACCCGTTCCAGAGTGACGAAATGTCCGGTAGGAGCGTGTTCTACCGGGACGCGGCCGGTGATATCTTCCATACCTACTCCTCGCACGCTCGCGGCGGCGAGATGTTCCTTGGCACATATCACTATCTCGATATCACGCCGAAGGGCCGCGACGAGACCGTCAATGGCAACCTGACCGATTGGGTGCGGCACCACGACCGGTATGGCGACGGCGGCTTTGTCGACTCGACTGGTCGGTACGTGGCCGCCGAGGTTGGTGAGTCCTGTTGTGATTCCGACACCAAGAATTGACGAACAACAACGTGCGGGACCTGCGACGCGGTGCGTGGTGCGCAGCGAGGCGGCCCCTGCCTGATCGCCGTCTATCCCAACGCGCCGACGCCGCGCAGCGCCGCGATCTCCGCCGGCGACAGAGCGAGGACCTCCGTTAGAACCGTTCCGGTATCGGTGCCGTGGCCCGGTGCGGCCCCGGTCGTTCGGCCGAAGCTGGCGCGCCATGGCAGGCCGGGCAGAACCCCGGCAACGTCGGCGTCCCAGAAGCCGCGTGCGCGCAGATGGGGGCTCTCGACAAGGTCACGTGAGGTGGCAAGCGCCGCGGCAGGTAGACCGGCGCGCATCAGCGCATCGGCGGTTCCTCGTGCATCGCGCGGTCGGACCCAGGCCGACAGTGCGGCGTCGATCGTGTCGCCGCCCGCGCATCGATCGGCGAAACCGAGCTTCGCCATCTCCGACAGGGACGGAACGATCGCGCACAGCCTGTGCCAGTCTTCATCGTCGCGGACCACGATGCTGACCCAGTCGTCGTCGCCGTCGCAACGATAGGCGCCATGCGGGGCGCAGCGATCGGACTGGTTGCCGCGCGGTTTGGGTGGCGCATCGAGCTGCGCCGCCAGCAACGGTTCGGCCATCGTCCACAGCATCGCCTCGAGCATCGAGAAATCGACGCGAACCGTCGCGCCCGAGCGCCGGCGATGCCAGATCGCAGTCGCAATGATAAACCCGAGCATGAGGCCACACATCGGGTCCAGCCACGCCAGGCCGACGCGTGGTGGCAGGTGCGGATGGCGGTTCAGCCCGGCGAAGCCGGCGTAGCATTGCAGCAGCGTGCCGTAGGCGACCGCATGCGACTCCGGGCCGGTTCGCCCGAGACCGGACGCAGAGACGTAGAGCAGACCTGGATTGATCGCCTGAAGCGCGTCCGCGCCGAGGCCAAGACGCTCCATCACGCCGGTGGCGAAATTCTCGACCAGAACGTCGCAGCGTGCGGCCAGTTTGCGCGCGACCTCGACCGCCTCGGGCTGCTTCAGGTCGAGGACGATGCTGCGCTTGGCCTGGCCGAGCACGCTGTGCAACTCGGTCGCGCGACCCGGATCGCCGCGGCCTGGGGCCTCGACCTTGATCACCTCCGCGCCCATCGCCGCGAGATAGCGCGTGGTCGTCGGGCCGGCGATGACCCAACTGAAGTCGAGCACGCGAATGCCGGTCAGCGGCATCGGCCCCGGTGCGTCGCGCTTGCCCCCGGGTCCGTCGCGCTTGACCTCGGGCGCTTCGCGTTCGCTCCCGAGCGTTTCGTGCTCGCCGTCGACCTTCTCGCGCGCGGCCTGCATGATGCGCAGTCCGAAAGGTGGTCCGGGCGCCTGGACCGCGTGGCCGCCGAGCCTGAGCGGCCGGTAGAATCCGCGGTGCGCAAGCTGCGCCGAGGCCAGTTGTTCCGAGGGCTCGCGCAACGGAAAGCTTGGCACGTGCGCTGCCTGCGCGATAGCGGCGATCGTTTGCTTGTCGTATTGGCGGCTCCAGGCCGACATCAGCGCGTGCAGCGCGTCCCAGTTGGCGACCCGGTCGGCCTTGCTGGCAAAACGCGGATCGGCGCCCCACGCCGGCGAACCCATCGCGGCGAGCCAAGCCGCCCATTGCCGGTCCTCGCGCGGCGAGATCGCGGCGTAGCCGTCGCGCGCCGGCAGGATGCAGACGGTGGCGCCGTTACCGTCGGTCACGCGTTTGCGCGCTCGGCTTTTGCCGCCGTGCCCGGCGCGCGCGAGCTCGGTCATCGCCAGCGTGGCGAGTGCTTCCTGGATCGAAACATCGATCAGCGTGCCGGCCGTGACCGACAGTGCCGCGTGCATGCCGGCGCAGGCTGCGGCGATGCCGCCGATGAAAGCGGATTGTTGACCGACCGCACGGATCGGCGGCTCTGTCAGATCATCCACCTGGCCGATCAGCAGGCGGGCGATGCCGCTGGCATAGTGTAACGTCAGGTCCGTTGCGGGTTGATCCGCCAGCGGTCCGGTCTGGCCGAACGGCGAGATGAAAACCAGAGCGGCGGAGGGGTTGATCGGTCGGAGGTCGTCGGAGCCGTGGTGCCGCTCGCGCAGCGCCGCCGGGCCACCTTCGCAGACGATCATGTCGGCGTGCGACAAAGCCGCCTGCGCGGCCCCGTCGGCCAAGACCGTCTTGCCGTCATTCAGATACACCGCGAGCGGTGCCGAAATGTCCGGGTCGGTGCAGGCGACGTTGGCGCCAAGGTCGGCAAGCAGCCGCCCGCAGACGGCAGCGGCGAGACCCTGGCCGAGCTGAGCGACGCGAAAACCGGATAGTAGAGACATTCGTCTGCCCTTGTTGTGGTGCCGAGCTGTCCGCCGGTGTACGGCGAGTGTGCTGGGTCGGCCAAGGGGCGCGGCATGGAAGGTGGTGCGCCTCAGATCGCGGTAGTCCGTGGCGAGCAGGTAACGACTGCCATTATGGGTGCGACGACGTTGTGGTATCGTCATGGCCGGGCTTGCCCGGGCATCCCCGCGGCACGGTGTTGGCGGGGATGGCCGGGACAAGCCCGGCCATGACGACGCGGGGGAACACAGCCCGGCCGAAATGAGAATTGCCGGCGCGTGGGTCCTGGCTTGGACCAGCCGCCACGTTTAGCGTATCACCATGATCCGGTTACCAGGGAAAGGCGAACCGCCCGATGCCGCATGACCGATTTGTGCCGCTGGAGGCAGCGCATTTTCTCCCCGATGGCCCGGCCGCCACGTCCGTTGCCGGTGCCATGCGCGGCGGCAATCGCGTCTTCCTCAGCGGACGTAGCGCGCTGTGCCCGGATGGCTCGGTCGCCGGGCTGGGCGACGCCGCGGCGCAGACCGAGGCAGCGTTGGACAACATCGAAGCCGCGCTCAATACCGCCGGCGGTTCGTTGCACGACATCACCAAGCTGACCACGTCGCTGGTCGATCGGGCGCACCGCAAACGGGTCTACGACACGCTCGGCCGGCGGCTGAAGGATGTCTTCCCGGTCAGCACCGGCCTGGTCGTCGCCGGCCTTTCGCACCCGGAACTGATGGTGCAGATCGATGCGGAAGCGGTGATCGGCGCCGCGGTCACCAGACTGCGCACCTTCGAGCTCAAGGACTGGTTCAGTCAGGACATCGCCTGGCAGGGCGCAATGGTCGCCGCCGGGCCGCAGGATATCTTCATCCGCGGCCAGACCGGCGCCGCGCTCGACGGCAGCGTGATGGCAGGCCCCGGTCGCCGGCCGCAGGACGCGGCGGCGCAGGCCGACTGCGCGCTTACCAATCTCGCGACCCTGCTGCATGAAGCCGGCGCCGAAATGGACGATGTGACCAAGATCACTGTCTACATCAGCGACCGTGCCTATCGCCACGCGGTGTACCCGATAATCGGGCGACACTTCCGTGGCATCCATCCGGTGTCCACCGGCATCATCGTGCCTGGCTTCGCGCGCCCCGACATCCTGTTCGAGATCGACGTGCAGGCGATGCGCAAGCAGGGCTGCCCACACCTGCGCGTGCGGCGCTACCATTCCAACGCGGTCCGTTACGGCTTCAGTCAGCAGAACATCGACTGCGATTTTTGCATGGCGGTGCGCGCCGGGGGGCATGTGGTGCTGCGCGGTCAGACCGGGACCGATCTGAATGAGGTGATGCACGGCGCCGGCGATCCGCCCGCGCAGGCCGAGCAGGCGATGCAGAACGTGGCGGTGTTGCTCGGCGAAGCGGGCGCGCGGCTGAGCGATGTCGTCAAGGCGACGGTGTTCGTTACCGACCGCGCGTACCTGACTTGCGTGACCGACGTGGTGCTGCGCCATCTCGGCCCGGCCGTACCGTGCCTGAGCACGCTCATCATCAAGGGCCTCGCCAGCCCCGAACTGGTGATGGAGGTCGATATCACGGCGATGCTGCAAGGAGACAACGCATGACCTTCTCGCTGCTTGGTCGTTGCGCGCGCACCGGCATGCTGGGCGCCGCGGTGACGACCTCATCCATCGCCGCCGGCTCGCGGTGTTCCCATGTGCGCACCGGCGTCGGGGCGTGTCTGACGCAGCATCGCACCGATCCGCGGCTGGGGCCGCTGGCGCTCGATCTGCTGGCACGCGGCTACGATGCCCGGCATACGATGCAGGCCGTTCTCGCCGTCGCGCCGCATCCCGATTGGCGTCAGCTTGCGGTGCTCGACGCCGCGGGTCGCACCGTTGCCTTTACAGGTGCGCATGTGGCGGCGGAGAAGGCCGGCGAGGCGCATGGCAAAGACTGTGTCGCCATCGCGAACATTGTCCGCTCGACCGACATCCCCGCCGCCATGGTCCGCGCGTTCGAGGCTGATCCAGCGCTGCCCCTCGCCAGGCGGCTGATCGCCGCGCTCGCGGCGGGCGAGGCGGCGGGCGGGGAGTTCGTTCCGGTGATCTCCGCCGCTCTGCTGGTAGCGCACCGCGAGAGCTTTCCCTATGTCGACCTGCGGGTCGATTCGGATCCGGCCCCGATCACCGAGCTGTCGCGGCTGTGGCGCGAATATGAGCCCGAAGCCGAGGCCTACGTCACCCGCGCGAATGATCCCGGAGCCGCGCCGCCGGCGTGAGCGGCTGATCCGGCGCCGACGTGAGCGGCTGGTGTGAAGCGGACGACGCCCACGCCGTCATGGCCCGCCCACGGGTCAAGCCCGAGGACAGGCTCCGGCGGGGCCATCCACGACTTTGTTGCTCGCACGAAGGCAAGTCGTCGATGGCCCGCAGGAGCCTGTCCTCGGCCACCCCGTTGGCCCGACCCGGGGGGCGGGCCAACGGGGTGGCAGCTACGATCCCATCGGATGACCCGTTCGTTTCCCAGCGTCGCATTACGACGACAGCGACGCGAGCCCCCGATCCAAATTGTCACGCAACCGGTACCATCCGCCAATCGCCGGCAGGAACCAGGGATTACCGGAATACAGTCTATGCGAGGGAAATTCCTCAGTATCGAATGCACTCGGCTGATTCGCCACGCCGGCGATCTTGCGCGCGGTTTGCCAGCCCAGATAGGTCATCATCGCGACGCCGCTGCCGTTGCAGCCCAGCAGATAGTGCATGCCGTCCTGCCGGCCCATATGCGGCAGCGCATCCAGCGTGAACGCGACATTGCCGGTCCAGGCATGCGTGATCTTCGTGCCGCGCAACTGCGGGAACCGATCGGTCATGAAACGATGCAGGATCGGCGCGCTTTCGTGCGGTGTGACGGGTGTGAACCGCGCGCGCCCGCCGAAGATCATGCGCTTGCCGTCGGGCGACATTCGATAATAGCACAGCACCCGGCGGGTGTCGGCCAGGGTACGCTGCTTGGGGATCAGGGACGCCGCGAGGTCGGGCGGTAATTCCTCGGTGGCGATGATGTGGCTGGCCAACGGCACCACGCGCCGTTTTAGCTCCGGTGTGACGTCGCCGGTGTAGCCGTTGGTGGCGATCACCACTTCGTCGGCCTGCACAGCGCCGCGCTCGGTCTGCACCAACCAACCACCGTCGCGCTCGGTGATTTTGGTGACCGGTGCACGGGCGCACACCGGAATACCGCGCGCGTGGCAGGCATCCAGCAGTCCCTTGTAGTACAGCGCCGGATGCAGATTGGCGGAGCGTTCCACAACCATGCCGCCATAGTAATAATCGCTCGCCATCTCCTCGCGTTGGCGCTCGCGTGGGACCATATACGCCTCCGACCGTGCGGCTTGATTCAACAGTGCGATCTTCTTCGCCTGGCTCGCGTAATGTCCCGGCGTCCAGGCGCCGACGAAGCGGCCGGTCTTCTTCCAATAACAGTTGATGCCTTCCTCCGCGATCAGCCGCTCGATCAGGCTGAACGCATCGGCGCCATCCGCCAGCACGGCCTGCGCACGTTCCGACGACGGATCGAGGCTTTTGCCGGAGAAGCTCTTGCCGATATTCACCCCGCCGCTGACGCCACCACCATTGCGTGTGCTGGCGCCGAAGCCCAGCTCGGCCGTCTCCAGAACGACGCAGTCCACGCCTTGCTTCGCGCCCTCCAGCGCGGTGGACAACCCGCCATAGCCGCCGCCGACGATCGCGACACGCACGCGCGAGGGTAGCTCCAGCGGATCCTGCGCCGTGGGATGATAGGCCTCCCACCAATATGGCATCGCCTTGAAGGTGGAATGATAGATCTCGCTGACCGCCATCGTCCGTTTCTCCTTCAGCGGAAGCGTTGCGCCGCGTAGGGCGCGGGATCGATGCCGGGCGCCTGGCCGGTTATCAGCCGCGCAACCAGCCGTCCGCTCGGCGGCCCGCCGCTCATGCCGAAATGTCCATGACCGAACACGAAATGAAGTCCGGTGCGACCTGGCGCCGGACCCAGGATCGGCAGGCTGTCCGGCGTCGATGGGCGAAAGCCCATCCAGTAGCGCACCCGCTCGCCCTTCAGCGCCGGGAACATTCGCTTCGCATGCCCTACCAGGATCTTCGCGCGCTCCTCGTTCGGGGCCGCATCCAGTCCGGCGATTTCCACCGTGCCGGCAATGCGCAGCCCGTCCTCCATCGGCGTCACGCCGAACGCGCGCGTCTTGTTGCTGATCGGCAGCGACGGTGTCACTTCCGGATCGAACAGCATCGCGTGGTAGCCGCGCTCGGTCTCCAATGGCACACGGATACCGAGCGGATCGAGCAATTGCCGCGACCAAGCGCCACCGGCCAGCACGACGTGCTCGGAGCTGCGGTTGGCCGTGTTGGTCATCACCATCCAGCCACCGCCATCCTGCGGAATCAACTTCATTGCGCGTTCGTTGATCAGCGTGCCGCCCTCTTGGCGGAACAACTCGCCAAGCGTGCGCACGCTGCGCTGAGGACTGACGGTGTAGCCATTGCCCGGCACCAGCAGACCGCGCGTCACTTCACGGGCGATGCCCGGAAACATCTGGCGAAGGTCGTCGGCGGTAAGGTCCTCGGTCTTGATACCCTGCCGTTCGCGCACCTGGCGTTCCACCACCGCGCTGGCGCTTTCCGCGTCACCCTCCCACACCTGCACCTGGCCGACCTGGCGGATCAGCCCGCCATATAGTTCCGCCCCCAACAGTTCCTTCCAGCAGGTCAGCGTCTCCTTGTGCAGCGCGCGCATCGCGTCGGAGATTGCCATCACGCGGTGCAGCCGTCCGGACTCGATCCAGCGCAGCAACCATGGCAGTGCGCGCGGGAAGTAGCTCGGCTTCACTGACAACGGGCCAAGTGGATCGAGCAGCCAGCCCGGCACCTTGCGCAGCATGCCGGGCAGCGCGATCGGCACCGCGGTGTCAGGGCTGAGCAAGCCGGCATTGCCGAACGATGCGCCGCCCGCCGGCGGCAGCGGATCGATCACCGCGACCGCGACCCCGGCGCGCTGCAAATAGAGCGCGGCGGATAGGCCGGCCACCCCGGCGCCAATCACGATCGCCCCATGCCGTGCGAGCGTCATCAATCAAGCTCCTTATCATTGTGCATCCATCGCGGTCGCATCATTGTGCATCCATCGTGGCCGCGCGGCGGCGACCCTGCCATGAGTCGGTCCTGTTCAGGAGTCCGGTCTATGCTGGGGATACCATGGCCCAACTCGGTGGCCTATGGCACAGGGTTTGCACGATCAGAACCGGTATACCGGAGGGGAACTGCTATGTTGCGACTGGCCATGACGCTTGCGCTCGTTCTGCTGCCGAGCCTGGGATTCGCGCAGGCACCTGAACTCGCGGAAGCGGGCAAGCTGACCTGGGGCGCCTCGGTCACCTTCCCACCGTTCGAGTTCGCGGACACCGGCGGCAAACCCATCGGCTTCGACATCGATTTCACCGACGCGGTCGCCAGGAGAATGGGACTGCAGTCGACCATCATGCCGATCGAGTTCAAGGGCCTGATCCCGGCGTTGCTGGGCAAGCGCGTCGATATCATCGTCAGCGGTATGTACATCAATCCGCAACGACTGGAGGTCGCCGACCTCGTCCCCTACCTGCTGGTGGGCAACCAGATCGTCGTGCGCGCGGGCAATCCCAAGAAGATCGACGGCGTGGCCACGTTGTGCGGCAAGCAGGTCGCGGCGCCGGTCGGCACGGTGTTTGAGGTCGCCGCAAAGCAGGCCAACGATCAATGCAAGGCAGCAGGCAAACCGGAGGTCAGCCTGCTGCTGCTGCCGGGCACCACCAACTGCGCACTGGCGCTGACGCAGGAACGCGCGGACGCCATCATCGTCTCCACCGCAACGGTCGCTGCGCTGATGCATGAGACGCCCGGCGCCTACGCCACCGGCGGCGCGCCGTTTGACACCAGCACCAAGGTCGGCATCGCGGTGCGCAAGGACAATCCCGCGTTGAAGGTCGCGCTCGACAAGGCGGTGCAAGCGATCGTCGCCGACGGCACCTATGCGACGCTGATCCAGAAATGGAACCTGCCGCCCGCCAGCTCGGCATTCTGAAAGCGGTTGGCGCGCGCATGTCGCTGTTCCAGCCGCATCTGCTGGCGCAGTACCTGCTCAGCGCGGCGTTTTTCCATGGCGCGATGATGACGCTGTCGCTCAGCATCGCCTCGCTCGCCACTGGCATGGCGGTGGGGCTGCTGCTGGCGGTGGGACAGGAAGTGCCGCTGCGCGCCGTGCGGGCCTTGGTCGTGTTCTATCTCTGGTTGTTTCGCGGCACGCCGGTGCTGCTGCAACTGGTGTTCGCGTTCAACGTGCTGCCCGCCTTTGGCGTTCTGCTGCCAGGCTTCGCCTGCGCCGTGCTGGCGCTGGGCCTGAACGAGGGCGCCTACATGGCGGAGATCATGCGCTCCGGCATTCGCGCGGTCGGGCCGGGCCAGCGGCTGGCCGCGCGGGCGCTGGGGTTGGAGGAATGGCGGGTGATGCGCTGGGTCGTGTTGCCGCAGGCGCTGCGCATCATCATCCCGCCGATCGGCAACCAGTTCATCGGCATGCTGAAACTTTCAGCGCTGGTCTCGGTGATTGGCGTGCAGGAGCTGCTGCTGGTGGCCGATCAGACGGCCTCCGGCAATTTCCGCTACATCGAGACGCTCACCGCCGCCGGCCTGTATTACCTGGCGCTGACCACCGTTTTTATGGCGATCCAATCGATGATCGAGCGCAGCTTCCGCCGTCGCCCCGGCGCGCGGCGCGTGGTGTTGGCAGCCGCAAGTACCCAGTCTATCCGATGACCCACTTGCTCGACGCGGTTGCGATCTGGAAACGCTTTGGCGCGCTCGATGTGTTGAAGGGCGTCGACGTATCGGTGACGCCGGGCGAGTGCCTGGTGCTGCTCGGCCCCTCCGGCTCCGGCAAGTCGACCTTGCTGCGCTGTCTGAACCTGCTGGAGCCGATTGCGTCCGGCAGCATCATGTTCGAGGGCCAGGAGATCGCCAACACGCCGCGCAAGCAGGCCGCGTTGTTGCGCCGGCGGATGGGTATGGTGTTTCAGAATTTCGAGCTGTTCCAGCACCTGTCCGCCGAAGACAACATCATTTTCGGACCGATCCGGGTGAAGCACAGGCCGGTGAAGCAGGCGCGGGAGCTGGCGCGCCATCTGCTGCGCAAGGTGCATCTGCCCGACAAGGCCGCCGCGTTTCCGGACGAGCTGTCCGGTGGCCAGCAGCAGCGTGTCGCCATCGCCCGCGCATTGGCGATGGAGCCGGCACTGATGCTGTACGATGAACCGACCAGCGCGCTCGATCCCGAAACGGTCGGCGAGGTGCTGAGCGTGATGCAGGAGCTCGCCGAGGAAGGCATGACCAGCATCGTCGTCACCCATGAGCTCGGCTTCGCGCGCCGCGCGGCGAACGAGGTGATGTTCATGGAAGCCGGCCTCGTTGCGCATCGCGCGCCGGTGGGCGATTTCTTCAACGGCAGCGCGCCCGAGCGGGTGGCTCGTTTCCTCAATCGGATGCATGGTTGACCCGCGGCTGATCGCGGCGAATGTCCGTGGAAATCTGGCCGACAATTTTCGTTGAAACTGGCGGGGCAGCTTTTGGATTGAGAAACGTGCCGGCGTCGTTGATCGTGACGGCAGCAGGATGACGGCGACCGGACAACCCGACTACTGACCTGGGAAGACCGTCTTCCTTGCGCAAACATCGAGCAACGAAGGAGGCCCGACCATGGCGCCGGCGGAACACAATTTGACGGTGGCTGCGCTGTGGTGCATCGGCGGCATCACCGTCACCGTCTGCACGTATTCACTTGCGACTGCATCACCTGAAGGCAGCCATTACTTCGTTGCCTGGGGTGCAATCCTGTTCGGCGGTATTCAGTTCCTCAAGGGCCTGTTCTCGATCGGCCGGGACGCCGAGGTGCCAGCGCCGGCAATGCTGACCGTGGCCGCACCGCGGGTCGCATCGACGGGGTCTGGCGGCACTGTCACCGATTTGTCCGGCAGCCAGGCGGCCGCGCCGCGGTGACGCGCTGCCCTACATCTCGGCTGCGGCCATCCGCGCCTTGTCGGGTTCCGCTTGGTCCTCGCGTCGCCCCGCTTATCCTGATAGGCTCCTTTCTGCTGACGGGAGGGAACCAACCATGCCCACATACGTGATGCTGGCCAGGTGGACCGAGCAGGGTATCCGCGACATCGATGGCGCCTCGCGCCGGATCGATGCGGCCAAGAAAACACTGACGGAGATGGGCGGGCAGTTCCGCGCGCTCTACATGACCCTGGGCGACTACGATCTTGTCGCGATATACGATGCGCCGGACGACGCGGTGGCGGCGCGCTTCATGCTGATCCTCGGCAAGATGGGCAATGTGCGCACCACCTCGCTCAAGGCCTTCCCGGAGGAGGCATTCCGACAGATCATCGCCTCGCTCACCTGACGCAGCGAGGCAGTATGCAAGAGGTCCGGATCGGCGACGTCACCATCACATCGATCATCGAGCGTGACGGGCCCTGGCGCGCGCCGGAGGCGATGTTCCCCGACTACGATCCGGAGGTCGGACGCGCGCACCTCGCGGGCCTCGATCCGGTGGTTTACGATGCGGCGTCGAACCGGATGGTGATCACCTACCAGACCTTCGTCATCCGCACGCCGCATCACACGATCCTGGTCGATACCTGCACCGGCGAGGACAAGGGCTACGCGGCGCCGATGGATTTCCCCAAGCAGCCCTGGCTGGACGGGTTCAAGTCCGCCGGGCTGAGCTTCGAACAGATCGACTATGTGTTCTGCACTCATCTGCACATCGATCATTGCGGTTGGAACACGGTGCTGCGTGACGGGCGCTGGGTGCCGACCTTTCCGCGGGCGAAATATGTGTTCCACAAGCGCGAATACGCCGCGTGGGAGGCGGCCGACAAGCGCGGCGAGAACCCGCCCGGCAATGTCTGGCGCTATAACTGCGAGCCGATCGTCGCCGCCGGCCAGGCTTTGCTGGTGGACGACGACTATGTGCTGGACGACCTGGTGTCGCTGACCCCGACGCCGGGCCATTCGCCGTGTCATTGCTGCGTCAACATTCGTTCCAAGGGCCAGCGCGCGGTGGTGACCGGGGACATGATGCATCACGCGCTGCAATGCCGCGAGCCTGACTGGTCCACCATCTTCTGCTGGGATCCGGCACTGGCCGCGCAGTCGCGCAGGCGATTTCTGAATTCGGTCGCAGACACTGACACGGTGATTCTGCCGGTGCATTTCCCGTCGCCGACGGCAGGACGGATCGAGGCCGACGACGGGCGGTTCAGGTACCACTTCCGGCGCTAGGCGCGTCGATCGTGAGGTGCGTCATGGCGACGCCCCGGTCAGCATGACGCCGATCTTGCCGAAATGAAACCGACCAATCTCGCCGACCTGGAGGACGACGTTCGGCGCGACCTGAAGCTGATCGCGCATCCTCGCAAGCCGTGGCTGCGGCCGCGCAGCGTGCGCGGTGCATCGGCGCTGGATGTACTGATCGTCGGCGCGGGGCAGGGAGGGCTGGCGGTCGGCTTCGGCCTGTTGCGCGATCGGGTGGACAACATCCTGCTGGTCGATCGCGCGCCCTACGGTCAGGAAGGTCCCTGGGTCACCTATGCGCGGATGCCGACGCTGCGCAGCGCCAAGGACCAGACCGGGCCCGATCTGAATGTGCCGAGCCTGACCTATCAGGCCTGGCACGAGGCGCAGTGGGGTGCCGCCGACTGGCAGGCGATGTCGTTGATCCCGTCCGGGAAGTGGAACGACTATCTGCTGTGGTTCCGCTACGTCGTCGGGCTGCGGGTACGCAACGACGTGGCGGTGAGCGCGATTGCGCCGTGCCGCACCGACGACGACCTGCCCTGTCTGGCCGCGACCCTGTCGACCGGCGAGATCCTTTATGCGCGCAAGATCGTGCTGGCCACCGGCCAGGACGGCACCGGGCAGTGGTGGATGCCGGACTTTATCGCGTCGCTGCCGGCGGCATTCCGCGCGCATGCCGCCGATGCGATCGATTTCACTGCTCTCGCCGGCAGGACGGTGGCGGTGTTGGGTGCGGGTGCCTCGGCCTTCGACAACGCCGCCGTCACGCTGGAACACGCCGCCGCCGCCGTGCATCTGTTCTGCCGCCGGGCCGAACCGATGATCATCCAGCCCTATCGGTGGCTGACCTTCGCCGGCTTCATGAAGCATCTGGGCGACATGCCGGACGAATGGCGCTGGCGCTTCATGCAGCACGTCCTCGGCCTGCGCGAGGGGTTCCCGCCCGATACATGGGCGCGTGTCGCGGCCTTCAGCGACTTCACCATGCACCTCGGCCGGCCCTGGACCGGTGCGCGAATAGTCGACGGAAACGTAGTGCTGGACACGCCAAACGGTCCATTCGCGGTGGATTTCGTGATTTGCGGCACCGGTATCGACCACGATGCCCACCTGCGCCCGGAACTTTCGTCCTGCGCCGACAACATCGCCACCTGGGGCGACCGCTACTCGCCGCCCGACGACGAGCGCAATGATCGTCTCGCGCGCTTCCCTTATCTGGATGCCGATTTCGCCTTCACCGAGAAGACACCCGGCCGCACACCCTGGATCGCCGATCTGCATCTGTTCGGGATCGGCACGACAATGAGCTTCGGCCCAGCCGGATCGTCCATCAACGCGATGACCATCGCCACGCCCAAGCTGGTCGCCGGCGTCACGCGCGGATTGTTCCGTGCCGATCTGGCAGAGCACTGGCGCGATCTGTTGGCCTATGATGTGCGCCAGGTGGAGCTCGATCCCGCGCGCATCAGGCCGGCGCCTCCCGAGACAAAATGACTCGCCACCAGCGGAATGTCAGCGCCAGCGCCAGCAACCCCTCGAGTCCCATCGTTGCGGTGGCCCACGGCGCGCCGATCGCGTCCGCCAGCAGCCCCAGATGCACGAAGCCGATCGGGCCGATGCCGATGCACACCGACAGCACGCCCAGCACGCGGCTGCGCATCTCCGGTGGTGCGGCCAGATAGACCTGTGTCGCCTGCATGATACTGAACGCGGCGCCGCCGATTCCGGTGAGCACCAGTGCCGCGCCAGCGGTGATCGGCTGCGAAACGAGCGCGAATACCGTCAGCATGATCATGTAGCTGGTCACGCCGGCCAGATACGTGCGCGCATAGAAGCGCGGCCCGACGAACAGCGCGATAACCGTGGCGCCGATGAAGGCGCCGACGCCGTCCATGCTGGCCATGATGCCGATCCATTCCGGCGTCAGATGCAGCCGATCCTGTGCGATCACCGGCACCATGGAGGTGAACGGCCAGCCGAACACGTTGTAGACCACGGTGATCGTCAGCGTACCGATCAGTCGCCGGTCATGCCGAACCAGTTCCACCCCGTCGCGAATCCGCATCAGCACCGAACCGCCGTCGCGCTGGCCTTGGCTGTTGCGGTACCGCAGGCCGATCACCGCAAACAGCGAGGTGGCGTACAGCAGCACGCTGAGCGCGAAGGCGCCACCGACGCCGACGGTGGCGAACAGGATGCCGCCTACGGTCGGACCCAGCATGCGGCTGGCGTTATTTGTACCAACGTCGATCGACATCGCCACGCCCATCCGATGGCTGCCGACCACCTCGCCGATCATGACGCGGCGCACCGGATTGTCCGTGGCCCAGCCGAGGCCGTTGATGAAGCTTGCCAGTGCGAGCTGCCACACCGAGAGATGACCGCCATAGGCCAGCGTCGCCAGCGCGGCAGAGGTGCAGCCCATCAGCGCAATGACACCGATCTGCGCGGTGCGGCGCTCGATCCGTTCCGCTACCGCGCCGAGCAGCGCGCCGAACAGTCCCATCGGCAGCAGCCGCAGCATGGTCATCATGGCGACGAGGAAGGGTGACCCGGTGGCGCGGTAAACGAACACCGCGACGGCCAGGGTTTCCAGCCAGCGGACGACGAACACGACCAGTCCGGCGTACCACAGGCGCCAGAAGTCGGCATTGGCGAATAGCCGGGACATGCGCGCCGGCGCTGGGTGCGCCGTGCTGATCTCGCTCACGGACTGGACGTTCCCTAAAGTCTCGGCGTGTGTGGTCGCGACGTACGGCCGACCCTTGCAGCGAGTCTGGCTCTTGCGTCGAGTCTGGGCGTTGTGCTCGGAACGGGCAACCTTCTCGTGGTTCCGATGCCCGATTATCCGTGGTTATCTGATATGTCCTGACTGGCCGAGGGGGCAAGATGCCCAAGCAGATCCGCCTGAACGCCTTCGACATGAACTGCGTGGCGCACCAGTCGCCCGGGTTGTGGACGCATCCGCGCGACCGTTCCGACAGCTACAATACGCTGGGCTACTGGACCGATCTGGCGCGCACGCTGGAGCGCGGTCTGTTCGACGCACTGTTCATGGCCGACGTGCTGGGCATCTACGACGTGTATCGCGGCGGCCCACGCACCGCGCTGGAGCAGGCAGTGCAGGTACCGGTGAACGATCCGCTGATGCTGGTTCCGGCGATGGCGCTGGTGACGCGGAACCTGGGCTTCGGCGTTACCTGCACGTTGACGTTCGAGCCGCCCTATCCGTTCGCCCGGCGCATGTCGACGCTGGATCATCTGACCAATGGGCGGATCGGTTGGAACATCGTCACCGGTTATCTGAACAGTGCCGCGCAAGGGATGGGGCAGCGCGAGCAGGCCGGCCACGATACGCGCTATGCCGTGGCCGAGGACTACATGCAGGTGGTCTACAAGCTGTGGGAGGGAAGCTGGGAGGACGGCGCAGTGCTGCGCGACCGACAGCGGAGGATCTTTGCCGACCCGGATCGGATTCATCGCGTGCGGCACGACGGACCATATTACCAGCTCGATGCGATCCACCTGGCCGAACCGTCACCGCAACGAACGCCGGTGCTGTACCAGGCGGGGGCGTCCGCGCGCGGGCGGCAGTTCGCTGCGGATCACGCGGAGTGCGTGTTCATCAACGGCCCGTCGAAGCGGGTGATCGCGCCGATCGTCGCCGACATCCGACGCCGTGCCGCGGCGAGCGGGCGCGACCCGGCGGAGATTCTGATCTTCACCATGATGACGATCGTTACCGATCGCACCGATGCACTGGCGGACGCCAAGTTGGCCGAGTACCGCACGCATGTCAGCGAGGAGGGCGCACTGGTGTTGATGTCCGGCTGGACCGGCGTCGATTTCGCCGCGCTGCCGTTGGATGCGCCGCTGCGCTACAGCGAACGCAATGCGATGACCTCGGCGCTGGAGGCATTCACCACGGCGGATCCGGACCGCACCTGGACGGTGCGCGAGATCGCGGCGCACGCGGCGATCGGCGGGCGTGGACCGGTGGTGGTGGGCGCGCCGGGCCGCGTGGCGGATGAGATGCAGAGCTGGGTGGAGGAAACCGGCATCGACGGATTCAATCTGGCGTACGCCGTGACGCCGGAGACGTTCGTCGATTTTGTGGATCTGATCGTGCCGGAGCTGCAGGGGCGCGGTGTCTACAAGACTGAATACGCGTCAGGAACGTTACGGGAGAAACTATATGGGCTGGGGCGGGCGCGGCTGCCGGACAGTCATCCGGGGGCGAAGGTAAGGCAAAGGTAGGAACGACTACTCCCCCTCCCCTTGAGGGAGGGGGTTGGGGGGAGGGGTCTCTTGCGGGAGCGGGTCGGAACACCCCCCACCCCAACCCTCCCCCTCAAGGGGGGAGGGAGTAGTAAAAGCAGATCAGCCAGCCCACACCGACACATAATCCTTCGGCACTGGTCGCGGTACCTGGATCCCGCCGCCCACCTGCGTGCCAAGATACAAAAACCCAACGATCTCGCTGTCCGGCGCAATCCCTAGCGCCTGCTTCACCGACGCGTCATAGGCTGGCGCGCCGGTCTTCCACATCGCGCCGAAGCCCCGCGCATTCGCTGCCAGCATGATGTTCTGCACCGCCGCGCCGGCCGACAGAAGCTGCTCGATCTCGGGGATCTTGTGCCCCTTGGCCAGCTTTGCGGCCGCCACCACGATGACCGGTGCGCGCATCGCCTTGCCCCGCTCGCGCGCCAGTTCCTCCGCTGGCGCCGCCGGGTTGCGTCGCGCCATCGACGCCGCCAGCAGCTCGCCGAACGCTGCACGGTTTCCTTCCGGGATCACGACAAACTGCCACGGCCGCAGCCGCCCATGATCGGGGGCGCGTAGCGCGCTTTGGATCATCACCTCGAGATCGGCCTCGCGCGGCCCCGGGTTTTCCAACTTCAGCGCCGACTCCCGCGTCAGCAGCAATTCAAGTGCATCCATCTTCAGTATTCCCTAGGGTCGCTATTTCCTGCTTGCCAGCATCCGCCGGGCGATCACCATGCGGTGCACTTCCGACGGGCCTTCGTAGACGCGCATCGTGCGCACCTTTTGCATCATCAACTGCAATGGCAGCTCCTTGGCAACCCCCATCGCGCCGAAGGTCTGCATCGCATGATCCAATACCTCCTGCGCCATTTCGGTACCGAACAGCTTGACCATGGAGGCCTCGGTGCGCACGTCCTGGCCGGCATCCTGCTTCGCCGCGGCGTCCAGCACCATCAGCCGGCAGGCATGGATCTTCACGGCCGCATCGGCGATCCACCACTGGATCGCCTGCCGGTCCGCCAGCTTCACGCCGAAGGTGCTGCGTTGCTTCGCATGGTCCATCATCATGTCCAACGCGCGGCGCGCGATGCCGACGCACCAAGCGCCCATCTGCAGCCGCCGCACCGTCAGGCGCAACTGCATCGGCGCGAAGCCCTGGCCGAGCTTGCCCAGCACCTGGCGCGCCGGAACGCGGCAATCCTCGAACACCAGCTCGTAGGTGCGATGGCCGCCGAGCATCGGGATCTCGCGCTCGATGATAAAGCCCTTGGTGCCCTTTTCGATGATGAAGGCGGTGATGCCCTCGTGCCGCCTGCCTTCGCCGGTGCGCGCCATCAGGATGACGAAGTCGGCGGAAGGCACGCGGCTGACCCAGATCTTGCGCCCGTTGATCACCCAGTCGTCGCCATCCTGCACCGCGCGGGTGGTCATGCCGGCGGGATCGCCGCCAGCGCCCGGTTCGGATATCGCAATCGCCGACTTGGCCGTGCCGCGGGCGTAAGGATCGAGATACTTGCGGCGCTGTTCGTCGTTCGCCACTGCCATCAGCATGTGTAGGTTCGGGCTGTCGGGGGGAAAGGTGAACGGCACCGCAGTGCGGCCCTGTTCCTCATACACGCCGATCAGTGCGAGCATCGGCAGGTTGGCGCCGCCGAATTCCTCCGGCACGTCCAGCCCCCAAAGTCCGAGGTCCTTGCACTGCGCGAGGAGCGGCGCCTCCTCCTCGTCTGTGAGCGAAGCCTTCCCTCCCTGCATCTCCCGCTTCAGCACAGCGGCCTCCAGCGGCATCAGTTCGTTGTCGACGAACTTCGCCACCAGGTCCTGCAGCATGCGGTGTTCTTCGGGGATCTCGAACATTCTCAGTTCTCACCTAGTGTGTTCGGTGGGTGGGCGATCGCCGTGTCGACGAGAGGGCGGATGCGTCAACCACGCGCTCCAGTCGGCACGTCGCGATACGGGATGTCCTTGTCCACCCGCGGGTCCGGCGGCAGGCCGAGCACGCGCTCTGCTATAATGTTGCGCAGGATCTCGTCCGTTCCGCCAGCGATCCGTAACGCCGGCGAATACAGCAGCGCCTCCTCGAACAGACCGTCGATGGGCTGGTCCTTGCCCATCGCCACGCCGTCCATCCCCAACAGATCCAACCCATACGCCGCGATCTCCTGCAGCTTGTTCGCCGCCACCAGCTTGGTGATCGAGGATTCCGGCCCCGGCGTCTGCCCGCGTGAAAGCGCCGTCATCGTGCGGTACTTGGTGAAGCGCAGGCCCTGCGTGCGCACATACCATTCCGCGAGTCTTTCCTGCACCGCGGCGTTCTCCAGTGCCGGCCCGTCCTCCAGCTCGATCGCACGCGCCAATTCAAAGACCTCGGCGAAGTCGGGGCCGGGGGCCTCGCGCATGCCGTAGCGCTCGTTCATCAGTGTGGTCAGTGCGACGCGCCAGCCCTTGCCGACATCGCCCACGCGCATCGTGTCGGGAATGCGAACATCGGTGAAGAACACCTCGTTGAAATGCGAAGAACCCGACATCTGCCTGATCGGGCGGATCTCCACTCCGGGGGTTTTCATATCCAGAATGAAAAACGTCAGCCCGGCGTGCTTTGGCACATTCGGATCGGTACGTGCCACCAAAATGCCGAACCGGCAATAATGCGCCCCCGAGGTCCATATCTTCTGGCCGTTGACGATCCAGCCGTCACCGTTTCGTTCCGCCCGCGTGCGCAACTGCGCAAGGTCGGATCCGCCGGAGGGTTCGGAGAACAATTGGCACCAGACCTCCTCTCCGCGCAGCGCCGGCGGAGCGAAGCGGGCGCGATGCTCCGACGTGCCCCAGGTGCAGATCGTCGGAATCGCCATCGCCAGGCCAATGCCAAAGACGTTGCTGAAGACTTTGTATTTCGCCTCCTCCTGGGTGTAGATCACCTGCTGGATCGGCGTGCCGCCGCGCCCGCCCCATTCGGTCGGCCAGGCGATGCCGGCAAATCCCGCCGCGTGCTTCTTTGCCTGGAACGCCTGTGCGGCCTCTATCGCGCCGGGCTCGTCCTGGCCGCGGCGATAACCTTCGACGTCGCCTGGCTTGCGGGGTTCCACGTTGGCGTCCAGGAAGGCGCGCGCCTCGGCGCGAAACGCGGCTTCGTCCGGTGTGTCTTCGAAGTCCATGCGGTCCTCCCGTCTCAGGCGGCCAGCGCGGTGGTATTGCGGCTGCGCAGTTCGGTGATCAGGCGGTGCTTCCACTCGCGTGACGATCCAAGCGCCAGCCCCAACAGCTTTGCGCGGCGATAGAACAGGTGGCAGTCAAATGCCCACGTGAAGCCCATGCCGCCATGAGTCTGAATGTTTTCCTTGGTTGCGAGCCAGCCGGCGTCGCAGGCGGCAATACGCGCGACCGCGGCGGCGATCGGCAGTTCGGCGGCCTCGCTGTTCAGCGCCCAGGCGCCGTAATAGGCGTTGGAGCGGGCCAGTTCGAGCGCGACATAGACCTCGGCCAGCTTGTGCTTGATCGCCTGGAAGGAGCCGATCGGGCGGCCGAAGGCGTAACGTTCCCGCGCGTAGGCGCACGCCATGTCCAATGCGGCCTGCGCATTGCCCACCTGCTCGAACGCCATCATCACCGCGGCACGGTCGAGGATGTGGTGGATCGCGTCGGGACTGTCAGCACCGGGCAGCGGTTGCGCCGACGCGTCGTCGAAGGTCAGGCGCGCGTGGGAACGGGTGGGATCGATCGTGGCAATCGTTTCGCGCGTGACGCCAGGACCGCTTAGATCCACCAGGTGCAGCCACGCCCCGCCACGCGCGGCGACGATGGCGAAATCGGCAATGTCGCCGTCGGCAACTGCCTGCTTCGTGCCATGCAACCGGCCGTCGGACGCCTGCGCGTCGATGCGGCGCGCGACGAAGGCGCCAGGATGTTCCGCGACCGCGAAGCAGCCAATGACCTCGCCCGCGGCAAGACGTGGCAGCCAACTCGCTTTCTGTTCCGCGCTGCCGTAGGCAAGCAGTGTCTCGGTCGCGAGATAGACCGACGACGCATAGGGCACCGGCGCCGCCGCCCGCCCCAGTTCCTCGGCCAGCACGCAGACTGCGAGATGGCCAAGCCCAGCGCCACCGTATTGTTCCGGGATCGACGCTCCGGTCCAGCCCATCTCGGCCATCTCACGCCACAGCGCGTGGTCGTAGGACGCGTCACCTTCCAGAATGCGCCGCGGCACCGTCGTCGGGCAGCGCTCCGTCAGGAAGCGTCGCGCCTCGTCGCGCAATTGCTTCAGGTCGTCGGAAAAATCGAAGTTCATCCGCGTTTCCCCGTGTCATCCGTACAGACTTGCCGATCCATCCAAGTTGGGCAATGCCAAGGCTGACGGATGAGGGGTGACGAGGGCGGGGCCCCCGCATATGGTGGCCGCGCCAGTTCACGACGGAGGAAACCACGATGGCTGACACCGCGACGTTCAAGCATATCGGCGTGAGCCGGGAAGGCGTCATCACCATCATCGAGATCAGGCGCGGCCCGAACAATTTCGTCGACACCGACATGGTCGCGGAGATCGCCGACGTGTTGGAGGACATGGACCGCACGCCTGATTGCCGCGCGATCGTGTTGTGCGCGGAGGGAAAGCATTTCTGCGCCGGCGCCGATTTCTCCAGTCGCGGACCCGAAGGCGTGGCGGTGGGTGCCACGCGCGGACGGCATCTGTATAAGGAGGCACAGCGGCTGTGGCGCTCCGGCAAGCCGATCGTTGCGGCGGTGCAAGGGGCCGCGGTGGGCGCCGGCCTCGGTCTGGCTGTCATGGCGGATTTCCGCGTGACCTGTCCCGAGGCGCGGTTCTCGGCGAACTTCACGCGGCTGGGGTATCATCCCGGTTTCGGATTGACTGCCACCTTGCCGCGGTTGGTGGGCATGCAGAGCGCGGCGATGTTGATGTACACGGGCCGACGCGTGCCGGGCGACGAGGCGGTAACGCTGGGGTTGGCGGATTACTGTGTGCCGCTCGAAAACGTGCGTCCCAAAGCGATCGAGGTGGCGAGCGAGATCGCGGCATCGGGGCCGCTGGCGATCGTGGCGACGCGCGAGACGTTGCGCCGTGGCTTGGCCGACGCCGTGGCCCAGGCCACCGAGCGGGAATTCGAGGAGCAGGACTGGCTGCGCAAGTCCGACGACTTCCGCGAGGGAATCAAGGCGATGGGGGAACGGCGGCCGCCGAATTTCACCGGCGCGTAACAAAGGGAGGGCGTCATGCAGATCGCGCGCATCGAAACGTTCCTGTTCGATCCCGGAACGGCGAAGAACCTGCTGTTCTGCCGGGTGGAGACCGACACCGGCCTGCATGGCTGGGGCGAGGCCTACGTTACCCCCGGCAAGGAGCAGGTGATCGAGCTATGTTTGCAGGCGATGGCCAAATACGTACTCGGCCGCAGTCCTTTCAACATCCGTCACACCGGCCAGGTCATGTTCGAGGATTTCGCGATGCGTCGCGCCTCGCTCGATCTGCTGTCGGCATGGAGTGCGATCGAGATCGCGATGTGGGACATCGTCGCCAAGCACGCCAAGTTGCCGCTGTATAATTTGCTGGGCGGCGCGTCGCGTGAGCGCGTGAGGGTCTACGCCAACGGCTGGTCGAACGGGCAGGAAACCATCGAGCAGAACCTGGAGCGGGCGCTGAAGGTCAAGGCGGCGGGGTTCACCGCGTTGAAATGGGATCCGTTTCCCGGCCCATGGCGCAGCTTCATCCACAAGGAGGACGAGGCCCACGTCGTGCGCTATGTGAAAGCAATGCGCGAGACGCTGGGGCCGGATTTTACGCTGCTGGTCGAGGTGCATCGTCGGCTCGCGCCGATGCACGCCATCCGCATTGGTCGGCGCATCGCCGAGTTCGATGTCGGCTGGTACGAGGAACCCTGTCTGTGCGACAACATCGAGCTGGTCGCCGAGGTGCGCCGCAACCTGCCGATCCCGATTGTGACGGGTGAGGCGATCTATTCCAAGGAAGGATTCGCCCAGGCGCTGGCGGCGCGTGCGGCGGACATCATCAATCCGGATATCTGCAACTGCGGCGGCATCACCGCGATGCTGGATATTGCCGCGATGGCGCAGCCGCATGCGGTGGCGGTAGCGCCGCACAACTACAATTCGACGCTGGTCGGTCTGGCGGCGACGGTGACGCTGTCGGCGATGATTCCGAATTTCTGGATCGCCGAGTGCTTCATCAATCTGAAGCCCGCGTGCGATGCGATCGCCGTACAGCCGCTGATGGTGCAGGATAGTTTCGTGGAGTTGCCGACCGTGCCGGGGCACGGCATCGATATCGATGTCGAGAAGTTGCGGGCGCATCCGTATCGCGACATGGGCGCGCGCGGCGGGACCAAGAGCTTGCGGTCCTATACGGAGGAATTCCCCCGCAAGAACTACGTCGTGGGTGCGACGCGGACTGGGTACTAGCCCTCGTTCTGTCATGCCGGCAAAGGCATCCACGACTTTGCTGCGTGCCCAAGGGCAAGTCGTGGATGCCCCCTGGGCTTCGCCGGCATGACACGGTGGGTTCCTTAGTACTCCTTTTCGTAAATACGATGACGCACTTTCGATATCGATACCCCGCCTACAGCCCCAAATCCGCGCCCTGTAAGAGGGGAAACGATTGGGGTGGCCATGGATACGACCCCGGAATACGTCACCGTAATTACGAATCGCAGGACTTAGCCACCGGGGAGATCGATTATTTCGACCCAGTTCGGATTGCGTGCCGTCGCGTACCGCGTGGCAGCATTCAGCCGGCCCGTCTGCGGATCGATCCGATAGACGCTCAGATGATGGCTCTCCTGCCCGACCGCCAGCAGGAAGCGCCCGCGCGAATCGATTGCGAAGCCACGCGGGAATGTTTCCGTGGCGGTCTGGTCAATCACCGACAGCGAGCCATCCGACGCGACGCGGCAAACCGTCAGGGTACTCGTCCCACGCTCGCTGGCGTAAAGGAAAAATCCATCCGGCGTCAGGTGCATGTCTGCGGCCTTGGCGGCGAAACCCTCAGGCTGGGTGCGCAGGATCTGCCGTCGCTCCAGCAACCCGGTCCCCGGCGCCACCGCGAACACGCCGATCGTCGCGTCCAGTTCGCACAGCGTGTAGAGGAAGCGCCCGTCGGGCGACAGGCGCAAATGCCGCGGCCCGGCGCCCTGCGGCATCGGCGCTGTCTGCATGTCCTCCAGCCGCCCGGTGGTGGCATCGAACCGCAGCCGCATCACCACGTCGCCGCCGAGGCTGGCGGCATAGACGAAGCGCCCGGTGGCATCCTGGATCACCGAATGCGCGGCCGGCGGCGTCGGCACCACCTGGGTCGCTGGCGCGGTGATCACGCCGCGCGCATCCAGCGCGTGGCTGGCCAGCAGCGCGCCCTGATACGACGCGGCGAGAAGATGTTTCCCGGTCCGATCGATCGTCAGATAGCAGACGCTGTGCGGCAGATTGGCGCCACCGAGCACGCTCAGCGCACCGTCCTTCGAATCGATGGCGAATCCGACGCAGGGATACGGCGGCTGGCGCAGCCCGGCATGCAGCACGTGCCGGTCGCGGCTGATCGCCAGCGGCATGGAGGTGTTGGACGCGATGTCGATCCCCGGGACATAGGTCGCGTCGATCTGCTGCAGCGCACCGCTGTCGCGATCCATTGCGAAGCGCAGGATCTCGCGCGGCTCCGCGCAGGACACATAGACCATCGTAATTGCCATCGTTCCCCCCTGTTCCTCCACCAACAATCCACACTATGCCAGAGACACGGCGGCGCCCTATAGTCGGCGCCGACGGAGGGGATCATGCCGGACAGCCCGTTCGAAATCGCGCTCGATCTGCGCGTCGCGGAAGTGCTGGAGCGTTGCACGTCCTGTGGCGACTGCGTCAAGGTCTGCCCAATGCCCGAGGCCGCCGGCATCGACGCCGATGACCCATACGCCATCGCAGGCGGCGTGCTTAGCATCCTGCGCGGCACCGACCATCCCGAGGCCTCGGCACGCTGGGCGGCGGTCTGTTCCGGCAGCGGGCACTGCATCCCGGCCTGCCAGCACGGGGTCAATCCACGCTTCATGCTGGCGATGGCGCGCCTGGCGTTACGCCGTCGCACCGATGCCACCGCGCGGCGGCGTGACGCTTTCGCGCGATTCGGCGGCATGACCAAGGGCGTGCGCGTGCTGTCACGCATGCAGTTGCCGCCGGACCTTCTGTCGCGCTTCCGCGCCGATGACACCGACGACGATACGCAGCCGGACGTGGTTTTCTACACTGGCTGCAACCTGGTGAAGACGCCACACATCGCACTGCTGTGCTTCGACATCATGGAGGCGCTGGGCGTGCACTATCGCGTGATGGGCGGGCCGTCGCATTGCTGCGGCGTGCTGCAGTTCCGCGCCGGCGATGTGGCGACCTCGGGCCGCGTGGCGTATCGCACGATCGAGCGGCTCGCCGGCGCGGTCGGCGGGCGCGCGCTGACCTGGTGCCCGACCTGCCAGGTACAGCTTGGTGAAATCGTCGCGCCGGGCAAGACCGACACGGCGCTCGATCTGCAACCGTTCCTGTTGTTCCTCGCCGCGCGGCTGGATGCGTTGCGTCCGCTGATGACGCGCCGGGTGGAGAAGCGTGTCGGCCTGCACGAGCACCCGGGCATCGCCGGCGTGAGCGAGGCGGCGTGTGCCATCCTGGAAGCCATTCCGGGCCTGGAATTTGTCGACTTCGCACAGCCGCGCGTCGGCTATATGTGCAACACGCTGAACGCACTGCCCGATTTCAAGCGCGAGGTGCATCGCGCGCAGTTGCAGGCGGCGGCAGACGCCGGCGTAACGACACTGGCGGGCATCTACCACAACTGCCATCGCGAGCTGTGCAGCCACGAGCGCGACTGGCCATTCGAGGTGGTGAACTTTCTCGAACTCGTTGGCGAGAGCATGGGGCTGACGCGACCTGATCTGTTCAAGCGATTGAAGCTGATGCAGGACGTTGACGCCGTCCTGGCGGATGCCGCGCCGCTGCTGGCGACGAACCAGGTTGATCTCGATGAGGCGCGCGCGGTGGTGCTGACCGACATGCTGGGCGAGCAGGCGCTGCCGTTGCGGTGACGGTCGAGCGGGAGCGCGATGCGGCCGCGGCGGGGGCCGCGCACGTTCTGACTTTGGTCGCCGATCGCACTGCCATGTTGTTGACCGATACGCTGGTGGACCGAGTCCGCGATGTGATAGGCGGCGGTCCGGCGTCCGTGTTGTCGCCCGGCGAGGCCGTGGACCTTGTTTTGGATACCGCGCCGGACCTGACCGAGGTGCGCGCCGCGCTGGACGGCGCCACGGTGGATGCCGTCGCCCAGACTGTGCAGGGGCGGCGCAAGCGCCTTCTGATCGCCGACATGGACAGCACCATCGTGACCGGCGAGACGCTGGACGAGCTGGCCGATTTCGCCGGGCTCAAGGAGCGCATCGCCGCAATCACCGCACGCGCAATGAACGGCGAGTTGGATTTCAAGGCCGCACTGCGCGAGCGGGTGGCGATGCTAAAGGGCCTGCCGGTCGCAGCGCTGGAGCAGACGTGGCAGCGCGTGCGTCTGACTCCAGGGGCGCGGGAACTGGTAGCGACGATGCGCGCGAATGGCGCGGTGACCGCGCTGGTTTCTGGTGGGTTCTCGTTTTTTACCGGACGCGTTGCGGTACTGGTGGGATTCGATCTGCACCGGTCGAACGTGCTGCTGGATGACGGCGCGGTGCTGACCGGCGCGGTGGCGGAGCCGATCCTGGACCGCCATGCCAAGGTGGCGACGCTGCGGGAACTGGCGGCGCGGGATGGGCTGGGGTTGGAGGCGACGTTGGCGGTGGGGGACGGCGCGAACGATTTGGACATGCTGCGTGAAGCGGGACTGGGGGTGGCGTTTCACGCCAAGCCGATCGTCGCGGCTGCGGCGCAGGCACGGGTGGATCATGCGGATCTGCGCGCGCTGCTGTTCGCGCAGGGGTATCGGGTGTGCGAGTTCGTTACGGAATAGGTGGGATCGACCTTAGCTAGCGGTGCCGATTGCCGCCGCGATTGACCCGAACACGCACGCGCTCATCTTCTGCGGCGTCCCTCGTATCATGCTGTTGCCAACAGCACTTTCGGCTGAGCCGTTGACGCGAAATGGGGCATGACCTTGGTGATGAACAGCTCCAGCGAGCGCCGCGCGACCGCATGCGGCAGGCCGAAGTTGGCACCGTAGCAGAACTGGTCCAGCCCGACGGCCTCGTAGTCGCGCAGCTTGGCCACGACCTCGTCGGGCGTGCCCATCACCATGCCGTCGCGGACCATGTCCGGCTGATACTCGGGGCGATGCGCCGCGCGCGAGGGATCGCTGGGTGCGGCGAAACCGTTCACCACGCCGGCGGTCTCGGCGAACAGGCTGTCGAACGCAAGGCCATAGGCGATCGACGCATCGATCGGGATGCGCGCGTCCTCCGGCCGGTCATAAACGCAGACCCGGCGGAGCATCAGGAAGCGCGGTCGCGGCCGGTCGGGAAATTTGGCCAGCGTCTCGGCGAAGCGCCGGCCCAGGATGCCGACCTCGGCGTGCGGCCGTGACAGCGGTGTCGCCATGATGTTGGCGCCGGATTCCACCGCCCAGGCGAACGTTTCGGGGTCGCGCGCGGCGATCCAAATCGGCGGATACGGCTGTTGCAACGGTTTGGGCACCGATGTCGCCATGGGAAAATCCCAGAACCTGCCATGATGTTCGGTATCGCCCTGCCACAGGGCCTGCACGGTCGGCAGCAGCTCCTTTAGGTAATCAAATCCCTTCCGCTGCTGGATGCCGCTGCCCATGCGATCGAACTCGTACTGGAACGCGCCGCGCGCTATGCCAAGCTCCAGCCGGCCGCCGGTCAGTACATCGAACAAGGCCGCCTCGCCGGCGAGCCGGATCGGATGCCAGTACGGCGCGACCACCACGGCGGTGCCGAGCCGGATGCGCGAGGTGTGCGCGGCCCAGTGCATCAGCAGCGTGAACGGATTGGGACCGACGGTCAGCTCGATCGTGTGGTGCTCGGCGGCCCAGGCGACCTCGAAGCCGCCCTGGTCCGCCAGGGTGACCAGCTCCAGCGCGTCGCGCGCAACGCCCTGCATGTCCTGGCTTGCATCGAAGCGCTCCATGTTCACGGCGATCGAAAATTTCACTTAGGTCCTCCAGCGGCTCGCGTGCCGTCAGCATCGTCTGTGGGCATCAGGCACAACCATGCCGGCGGTGCAAGTGGAACGCATCGGTCGGTTCAACGCGAAGCGATGTCGTTGCAAAGTGGATCTGACCTACCCCAACAGCACCTGCGCGATCCGCTCCCGCGTGAACGGCATGTCCCTGATCCGCACGCCCAGCGCATGTGCCACCGCGTTGCCGATCGCCGCCGCGGTCGGCCCCATGGTGCACTCGCCCATTCCCAGCGTCGGCTGATCCGGCGCGTCCACCAGCACCGTATCGATTTCCGGCACCTCGCTGAATTTCAGGATCGGATAGGACTTCCAATCGATTGAGGTAACGCCTTCGCCTTCCATCGTCACCTGCTCCTTAAGCGTCATGCTGGCCGCCTGGATGATGCCGCCCTCCAATTGGTTTTTGCCACCGTCCGGGTTGATCACCAGCCCGGCATCCGCCGCGCACCACACGCGCTTCAGCCGCACCTCCTGATCCACTTCGAGCTCGACAGCCACCGCCGCATAGGCCGCCTTGTTCTTATAGCGCGCCCAGCCCAGACCCAGCCCGCGCCCGGTCCCCGCCGGCCCGCGCTGCGCCCAGTCGCTGCGCACCGCCACGTCCTCGATGATGCGCCGGGCGCGCGGATCGGACAGCACGGACAGGCGATACGACACCGGATCGACACCGGCGCGTTCAGCCAGCTCGTCCATGAAGCACTCGATCGCGAACACGTTTGGCAGCGCGCCGAGGCCGCGCAGCGCGCTAGTGCGCACCGGCGGGGCCAGCACCAGGTGATGCAGGATGCGCCGCACCGGAAAGTCGTAGAGTGGCAATCCGTTGCGTGTACCGCCACCCCCGCCGGACTCCGGCGGATCGGTCGGCTTCGGGTCGGGCGGCGGCGTCGGCAGCGCCTCGTGCGTCAGCATGTTGCCGCCGGTGCTGGGGCGTTGCACATGCGTGCCGGACCAGATCTCCGTCGTCCATTCTACCGGCTTTCCGGTATCGTCGAGTGCCGCGCGCGCAGTGACCTGCATCGCGGTGCCAAATGGTTCGAAACCGAATTCTTCCTCGCGCCGCCATAGCACGCGGATGCACTGGTCGGGCACCTGCAGCGCGATCATCGCGGCGTCCACGGCCGCGTCGTCGGCGCCGTTGTGGCCGTAGCAGCCGGCGCCATGCGCGTGCCGCACGATAATGCGCTCGGTCGGCAGCCCGAGCACATTGGCCAGCGCGGCGCGCAGCGGATATGGCCCCTGCGTGTGCGACCAAACCGACAGCGTACCGTGGCGATATTCCGCTAGCGCACAGGACGGACCCATTGCCGCGTGCGCGATGTACGGGCGGGAATAGGTTGCCTCTATCACCGTCTTCGGCGGATCTGCCATGGGCGGGTCGCCATGCACCCGTTCATTGGTGGGCTTGCCGACCAGCCAGGCGGCCTCCTGCTGGTCTGGCGTGATCTGCCGCGCGTTGTCCCAGCGCGCATGCGCAGGCGCTGCGGCCGCTGCGCGATGCACCACCGTCTCGTCATGCCCCACGAACGCAACGAAATTGCCCACCCGCACCACGCGGAAATCCCCGCCCGCCGCGCGTCGCACCGCCGCCTCGTCGAACGCGGCCAGCACCGCGCCGCGATTGGGCTGGCGCAGCGTGCGCGCGTGCAGCAGGTCCGGGCGTACCATGTCGTGGATGAAGCTGGCGCCCGTCACCTTCGCCGGCAGGTCGCGCCGCGGCACCGCCTTGCCCACCACGCGGTATTCCGTGTGCGGCTTCGGCGTCGCGGTGCCGGCGATCTCGGCGGCGAAGTCCTCCGTCTGCACGAAATTCCAATAATCGTGCCCGGTCGGTGCGTTGCCCCGGCGGAACGTTCCGTCATCGACGCCAATTTCCGCCGGCGCGCAATTCAGCCGCCGTGCCAGCCGGTCGAGCACGCGGGCGCGCAACTCTGCCGTCACCAGCCGGACGGAGCGGCCCGACACCTCGATCGACTGACTGGAGGTCGTTTGCCCCTCATCCGGCGCATCCTGCGTGTCGCCCGCCAGCACCGCGATGCGCGTGAGATCAATGTCCAGCTCCTCCGCCGCGATCTGTGCCAGCGCGGTCACGTTGCCCTGACCCAGCTCCACCTTGCCCACCGCCAGGCGCACGGTACGGTCGGGATCGAAACGGATCCACTTCTCCATCCGCCGGTTGTTCTGGATGCTCAACGGCAGCGTGTCGCTCATTGGGCGGCTCCTTCGCGGATCATCGTGGCGGCCTTGGCGACCGCGCGCAGGATACGTGGATGCGCGCCGCAGCGGCAGAGATGGTTGTCGAGCGCGGCGGCGATCTCCGCCCGGCTCGGGTCCGGGTTGCGGTCCAGCAGCGCCTTGGCCTCGATGATGATGCCGGACAGGCAGTAGCCGCATTGCCCGGCCTGCTCATCAAGGAACGCAAGCTGCAACGGATGCGGGTGGGCGATGCTGCCGATTCCCTCGATCGTGATGATGTGCTTGCCGGCGACGGTGCCGACCTCGCGCGCGCAGGCGTAGACGGGCGCACCGTCCACCAGCACCATGCAACTGCCGCACTGCTCCAGCCCGCAGCCGTAGCGTGCGCCTTTCAGGTCGAGCTGGTTGCGCAACACATCCAACAGCGGCGTGGTGTCAGCGGCGTTCACCGTCCGTGCCGTCCCGTTGACCACAAATTCGATTGCCATCCGTCTCCCCATCGCATTGCCGCAGTCGCACTCTGCCAGACCGGCGCCTCGCCCGCCATCTGGTGTCGCCCACCATCTGTTGTCGTGCGCCATCGGGTCGAGATGATGTCGGGTTGAACAGCGGGCGGGCGCGCCGTAGCCTGCCGGCAAAACCCGGAGGAAACCCATGTCCACCCTGATCATCGGCGGCACCGGCTTCATCGGCTCGCGCGTACTACGTCTGTTGTTGGCGCGCGGCGAGCCGGTCACCTGCATGGATATCAACCCGAACGCGCCCACCGTTGCCGACCTGGCAGGGCGCGTGAAGGTGGTCCGCGGCGATGTCACGCAGTTCGATGACGTGATCGCGACGATGCTGGCGGAGAAGCCGGAGCGGGTGATCAATCTGTCCTATTACCTGGGCAGCGAGCACGCACCGCACATCGCGCTGAAGCTAAATATCCTCGGCATGGACAATTGTTTCGAGGCCGCGCGGCTGACCGGGGTGAAGCGGGTGGTGTTCGCCAGCTCGCTCGCAGTCAATGGGCAGCAGCGGCATTTCGGCGACCGGTCGGTCACCGAGGACGACTTCCGTCATGGCGACTATCAGTACGCCGTGCACAAGATCTTCAATGAAGAGCAGGCGAAGGACTATCGCGCGAAATACGGCATGTCGATCACCGCGGTGCGTCCGGCGAACGTAACGGGGCCGGACAAGGTGCGCGGCTCGGTCGATCATGTGAACTGCATCACCCAGCCGGCGCGCGGCAACCCAATCAGCTTCCCGCACAAGGATGCGATGCGTTGCCCGGTCCATGTGGACGACGTGGCAGAGGTGTTCGCCCGTGTCACGCTGGAGGACACGCCGAAACATGATGTCTACAACACCGGCGGCACCGCGATCAGCCTGGGTGATCTTGCCGAGATGGTGCGGGAATTCCTCTCCGACGCGCGGATCACGTTCCAGCAGGAGACCGGTGGGCGCGATATCTCCGGCAACTACCTGATCGACAACACGCGGCTGGTGCAGGAGTTTGGCGTGCAATATCTGCCGTATCGCCAGCGTGTGTTGCAGATCATCAATGAGGTGCGCGCCGCCGAGGGGCTGCCGTTGGTCAAGGGATGACGCGCCTCATATCTTCTCCGCGTCCCACGGCAAATTCCAAAGCTCGGCGTTGCACAGCTTGTCGGCCAGCGCATCGGAAATCGCATCGAACAGACGCTCGCCCTTTTCCTTGCTGGCAGCTTCGGGATTGCCGATCACCCCCGACGCCGACCGCGCGCCGATCGCGCGCCAGCGATACACCCCGCCACCGACCACGTCGCCGATATCCGGCGTCATGTTTACCTTGGCGAGCGGAATGCGGTTCTCCGCCACCAGCTCCGGCCGCACCGCCATCATCATCGAGGTCTCGGCCTCGCAGGCGTGCTGCAAGCCGCCCTGCGTCTCCAGAATCTTGGCGATCGCCACCGCCGCGGCGTACCAGTAAGTGAACTGCACGATCGGCACGCCAAGCTTCGGTGTCAGATCATCGGTGATGGTGCGCAGCGCGTTTTCGTTGCCGCCATGCGCGTTCAGCAGCACGACGCGCTTGAACCCATCGCGCAGCACGGAGCGGACCACACCCTCAACCATCGCGGAGAACACCGGGAAGTCCAGTGTGACGGTGCCGGAGAAGCTCATGTGGTGTTCCGACAAGCCGGTCCACAACACCGGCAGCACCACGATGGCCTGGCCGCGTGCGGCGACCTTGCGGGCGGTGCGCGACGCGACCTCCTCGCCGAGGCGGGAGTCGACCTCGACCGGCAGATGCGGGCCGTGCTGCTCCAGCGCGGCCACCGGCAGGATCACGATCGCGTCCCGCCGCGCCAGGTCACGCAACTGATCGGCGCGCAGCCGGCGCCATTCAACCTCGGTGGTATCGGCCATCGCCATTCTCCCCTGCTTCGCCTAGCAATGGGGGCACGAATTCGCCGGCAGCGGAAGGGAGCGCGAGGATGAACCTGTATCGGCTGTTGCAACAACGTGTGGCGGCGGGGAAACCGGTGCGCGTCGGGCTGATCGGCGCCGGCAAGTTTGGCTCGATGTTCCTCGCGCAAGTGCCGAGCACGTCGGGCATCGAAGTCGCGATCATTGCCGATCTGGCGCCGGACCGCGCGAGGGAAGCCTGCCGCCGCGCGGGCTGGGACGGCGCGCGCATCGAGGCGACGTGCTTCACCGACGACGCAACGAAATTGCTGGCCGCCCCGGAGATCGAGGTGGTGGTCGAAGCCACCGGCCACGCTCCCGCCGGCATCGCGCATGCGCGCGGCGCCATCGCCAACGGCAAGCATATCGTCATGGTGAATGTGGAGGCGGACGTGCTGGCCGGGCCGTTGCTGGCACAGGAGGCGCGGCGTGCCGGCGTGGTGTATTCGCTGGCCTATGGCGACCAGCCGGCGCTGATCTGCGAACTGGTCGACTGGGCGCGCGCCTGCGGCTTTGCGGTGATTGCGGCTGGGAAGGGAACGAAATACCTGCCCGAGTATCACACCTCCACGCCGGCGACGGTGTGGGGCTATTACGGCCTGACCCCGGAGCTGGCGCGCCTCGGCGGGATGAACCCGCAGATGTTCAACTCGTTCCTGGATGGCACGAAATCCGGCATCGAAATGGCGGCGGTGGCCAACGCCACTGGCCTGAGCCCGCCGCCCGACGGCCTTGGTTTCCCGCCCGTCGGCACGCATGAACTGGCGGAAATGCTGCGCCCCGGGAATGCGGCCGGTGGTCTACACCATGCCGGCCAGGTGGAGGTCATTTCGTCCTTGCATCGGGACGGCAGCCAGGTGGCCAACGATCTGCGCTGGGGCGTCTACGTGGTGTTCGAGGCGCCGGGCGACTACACCGCGCGCTGCTTCAAGGAATATGGCGTGGTGACCGATGCCTCGGGCCGGTTCTCCGCGCTGTACCGCCCGTTTCATCTGATCGGTCTCGAACTGAATGTGTCGATCCTGTCCGCGGCGTTACGCAACGAACCTACCGGCACGCCGGATGCCTTCCGTGCCGATGTCGTCGCCACCGCCAAGCGCGACCTGCAAGCCGGCGAGGTGCTGGATGGCGAAGGCGGCGCCTGCGTCTGGGGCAAGCTGCTGCCGGCGCGCAGCAGCCTGGAGATCGGCGGGCTGCCGATCGGGCTGGCAAGTCGCGTACCACTGACCCGCGATGTGAGGGCGAACCAGTGCGTCACCTGGGGTGACGTGCGAATTGACGAGGCAGATGCCGCGTATCGCTATCGTCGCGCAATGGAGAATGAAGTCACCGCGGTATAGACGTGACCCTGTGCTTATCCGGGGCGCTTACCAGAGCGTAGCGGGCGCAAGTCGATCTGATGTGGTAAGCAAGGGATCCGTTCTGTCAATTTGGGGAGGAACCGATGGTTACTGGTGCGCATACGCCGTTGACGGTTGATCTGAGCGGCCTTCGGGTGGCCATCACCGGCGGGGCAGGCGGAATCGGCAGCGCGATGGCGGACAGCTTCTACGCCTGCGGTGCGAAGGTCTTCATCAGCGACATCGACACCGCCGCACTTGCCGCCAGCCCGCATCCGCATATACGCGCCGACGCCGGTGTCGTGGCCGACTGCGAAGCCCTCGTTGATGCCGCGGTCGCGCAGCTCGGCGGGCTCGATGTCCTGGTGAACAACGCCGGCATCGCCGGCCCCACGGCCCGCGTCGAGGATGTGACGCCCGACGCGCTGGACGCCACATTGCGCATCGACGTGGCCAGCATGTTCCACTGTTCTCGCCGCGCTATCCCGCATCTGCGTGCATCGGGCGGCGGGGCGATCATCAACCTGTCCTCCGCCGCCGGAAGGTTCGGCTTCCCGCTGCGCGCACCCTATTCGGCGGCGAAATGGGGCGTGATCGGCTTCACCAAGTCGCTGTCGATCGAGCTGGGCCCTGACGGCATCCGCGTCAACGCCATCCTGCCAGGACCGGTGGACGGGCTGCGCATCCGCGCGGTGATCAAGGCCAAGGCCGCGGCGGCGCACATCTCGGAGAACGAGATGACCGAGCGCACCGTTGCCACCACCAGCCTGCGCTGCTTCGTCACCCAGCAGGACATCGCCAACATGGCGCTGTATCTTGCGAGTCCGTTCGGCGCGACGATCAGCGGCCAGGCGATCAGTGTCGATGCGGACATGCAGACGACGATGTGATCCCGCCGGCTGTCCGGGACAATCATTCCGCCGGGATTGGTGCGATCTCGCGCAGTCGCGGCAGCACTTCCTTGGCGAACAGGCGAATCCCCTGCTCTGATTCCGCATGCGTCATGAAACCGGATCGCCCGATCATCGCCAGGTGCCCGAACCCGCCGACCTTGTCATAGAATTCCATGATCTGCCGGTACACGCTGTCGGGATTGCCGGCGAACAAGATCCCCTGCGCCATCGCCTGTTCGGGTGTGATCGACATCAGTTTGGCTGCGTTCTGATTGGCCGGCGCCACGCCCTTCTCCGCATTCGCCAGGTTGGGTGCGGCGTCGCTCTTCGGCTTGCTGCGATAGGCCTGCGCGGCGATATGCGGCGGCGCGGTGCCGGGCATGAACTTCGAATATTGCGGGGCCGACTTCAGGCTGGTGTTGAGGAACCACAGCAGCTTGCTGCCGACATTGATGCCTTCCTCTTCCGTTTCACCCACATAGACCAGCGCGGCATAGGCGAAATTGTCCGTGGTCACCTTGGGTAATCCCGCTGCCGCGCGCGCCTGGCGGTGCGCCTGATAGGCGCGCTGCGTCCCCTCCGGACCGCGCAACACCAGCACCTGAACCATGCCGCGTCGCCCCACCTCGGCGGCGGTGTCCGGATCGCCGGTGGCGGACCATAAGCGTGGATGCGGCTGTTGCCAGGGCCGCGGCCAGATGTTCACGTGCCGATGCGTGAAATGCTTGCCCTGCCAGGAGAACGGCCCGTCCTGATGCGTCAGCGCCTTGCGGATAAGGTCGATCGCTTCCCAGTAGCGCTCGACGTTGTTCACCGGGTTGGCATTGTTCGACGCCATCTCGCTGCCGCCCGACTTCACGAAGCCGATCTCCAACCGCCCGCGGGAGATCACGTCGGCCGTCGCGTATTCCTCGGCGATGCGCACCGGTTCCTGGCGCAGCGACACCAGCGTGCCGAGGCTGAGGATCCGCACTTTCCGAGTTTGCCGCGCCAGGATGCCCACCAGCAATGGATTGGCGCCGAGCAGCGAATTGATCCCCGCATGATGCTCAACTGCAATGACGTTCAGGCCCATGTCGTCGCACAGCAGGAATTCGTCTATTACCTCCTCGAACAGATCGGCGGACAGGCGTGGGTCGCACCAGCGGTTCGGCAGGCTGGCACGCACGGAATCGGTGGCGTCCAGCACTTCCTGCGGCACGAAAGGGTAGGGGACTTCGCACTGCCACCATGCGTCCATCGCGCGCCGCTCCCTCAGCCGTTCAGGAATTCGAGCACACGACTGGCGAATACCTCCGGCTGCTCGATCTCCGGATGGTGCCCAGCCTGCTCGATCATCGCGAAGCGCGCGCCCGGGATCAACCCGGCATAGGCGCGGCCGTAGTCCGGCGACACGATGCCGTCGTCGGCACCCCACAGCACCAGGGTCGGCACGTCGATCCGTCGCAGCCAGTAGGCGAGGCGCGGGTTGTACATGTAGGGGTGCCAGCCGTACAGCGACAGCGCATCCCAGTTGCGCGCCCGCGCGACCAGTTCCGCATCCGTCATGACATCGTAATCGGGTGACCAGCGCGCGGGATCGTGCCAGCTCCGCCGCTGCACCTCGGCGGGTGAGGCATTGAACACGTCGAGAATATCCGCCGTCTCGCGATCGCCGAGCTTGATCCCCAGCGCGTCCACCAGCACCAGCCGATCAATCCGGTGGCAGCACATTGCCGCGATCTCCGCTGCCAGCCAGCCGCCGAAGGAGAACCCGACCAGGGTGATCTTGTCATGCGGCAGTGCCTCCAGCAGGTCCAGGTACAGCCGCGTCAGATCATAGATCGTTTCGAACCCGTCCGGACGCGGCGACCGACCGAAGCCGGGATGCGACGGCGCGATGACCTCGGCCTGCTCGGCCAGACGCGCGAGAAATGGCGCGTGCGGATCGAAATTCTGCATGCCATGCAGCAGCAGCACCGGCCGGCCCGCGCCGCGTCGCACGATCTCCAGCTCCATGCCACGCACCGCCATCCGGTCGGCGGGCTCGACGCGCGCGCTCATTCGCCTGGGACCCTCCGTCGGACGATGCGTCATACCAGCCGGCGGAGTAGAATATGGTTCGCACCAGCCGACAACCGGCGGTGCATCCCTGATCATCGCAATCGCGTGAAAGCAAGAAGGCCGAGGATTTGCCCCGGCCCTCCGTTCCGTCAGGTGATCGTCGCGTGCCGATGACGCGCGGTGGTGGTTACTCCGCCGCGATCGGTTCCTCGGCCTCCTCGCTCGCCAGCATCGTGTTCGCGACCACGCCCGAATCCGCGCGGATCTTCGCCTCGATCTGGTCGGCGATATCCTTGTGCTCGCGCAGGAACTGCTTGGCGTTCTCCCGCCCCTGGCCGATCCGCTGACTGTCATAGCTGAACCAAGCGCCCGCCTTCTCCACCACGCCGGCCTTCGCACCCAGGTCGATCAGCTCGCCGACCTTGCTGATGCCTTCGCCATACATGATGTCGAACTCGACCTGGCGGAACGGCGGGGCGAGCTTGTTCTTCACCACCTTCACGCGGGTCTGATTGCCCACCACCTGCTCGCGTTCCTTGATCTGACCGATGCGGCGGATCTCCAGCCGCAGCGAGGCGTAGAATTTCAATGCCTGGCCGCCGGTGGTGGTTTCCGGATTGCCGAACATCACGCCGATCTTCATGCGGATCTGGTTGAGGAAGATCAGCATCGTGTTGCTGCGAGAGACGCTGCCGGTGAGTTTTCGAAGTGCCTGGCTCATCAGCCGCGCATGTAGGCCCATGTGGCTGTCGCCCATCTCGCCTTCCAGTTCGGCGCGCGGCACCAGGGCGGCGACGCTGTCGATCACCACCACGTCCACCGCGCCGGAGCGCACCAGGGTGTCGCAGATCTCCAGCGCCTGCTCGCCGGCGTCCGGCTGGCTGATCAGCAGGTTGTCCACGTCGACCCCGAGCTTGCGGGCGTAGCCCGGGTCCAGCGCATGCTCCGCGTCGATGAAAGCGCAAGTGCCGCCGCGCTTCTGCGCCTCGGCGATGGCGTGCAGGGCGAGCGTGGTCTTGCCGGAGCTTTCCGGCCCGTAGATCTCCATGACGCGTCCGCGCGGCAGCCCACCGATGCCCAGCGCCAGATCGAGGCCGAGCGAACCCGACGGGATCACCTCGATATGCTCATCGCCGGGCCGCTGGCCCATGCGCATGATCGATCCCTTGCCGAAGGCTCGCTCGATCTGCGCCAGTGCGGCGTCCAGCGCCTTGTTCTTTTCCATGCCAGCTTCCCCTTGTGCTCCGCCGTCTCTACAACCAACAGTCTAGGTGGTTCGCGAGACACTCGCGTATAGATTGTGCTCCATGTTGCCGTATGAGGCAAGCGAACATAGCGCAAACCCCACCTGCGACCCAATATTAACCATCGTTAACCACCTGTTCCGCATATGTCCGCATTCGAACCGGTTTGGCAAGAACAATATGAGAACTAACGCGGCGCCACATTATGCACCGAGTGGGCCTTCCCCGCCTTCGCTCCGGTCAGCCGCGCCACCAGCTCCAGCAGCTCGGCGGTCGAGTAAGGCTTTGCCAGGAAAGAGATATCTTCCGCCATCAGATCCTGTCGCTGCACTGGCTCCGCGTAGCCGGAGACCAGCACCGCCGGCAGATTAGGGCATGTAAGGCGCACCGCGCGGACCAGCGCCGGCCCGTCCATTCCCGGCATGACCACGTCGGAGATGACAACCGAGAGTTGCGACTCGGGTGAGTCCCTCGAATTTCCCAGCATCTCCAGCGCCGACTCGGCCGTCTCCGCCGCCAGCACGCGCCACCCGGCCCGGGTCAGCGCGCGGACCAGCACACGGCGCACCGGCTCCTCATCCTCCACCACCAGCACGACGCGGTCGCCGCCGCTGGGTGCTGCCCGGACCTGCGCGTGCCGGCTTGGTGCGATCGCCTCCGCCGCTGCGTCATGCCGGGGCAGATATACCACCACCGTTGTGCCGATCCCCGCCCGGCTCGCCACGTCCAGGAACCCGTCGGACTGGCGGACGATCCCCAGCACGGTGGACAGGCCCAGCCCGGTGCCCCCCAGCGCCCGTTTCGTGGTGAAGAACGGCTCGAAGATGCGCGGCATCACGTTGTCTGGGATACCGCCGCCGGTATCGGCGACGGTGATCGTCACGTAGCGTCCGGGTGGAATGGTCTCCGCGCCGGCGAGCCGCGGCCGATACAGCGTGGCGTGGCCGCTCGACAGCGTCAGCGTGCCGCCTTCCGCCATGGCGTCGCGCGCGTTGACCGCCAGGTTCACCAGCACCTGGTCGAGCTGCCCGGGATCCGCCATCACGCGCCGCCCCGGCTGCTCCAGCGCGATCGCCACCGTGATCTTTTCGCCGAGCAGCCGTCGCAGCAACTGCGCGGCGTCCTCGATCGCGGCATTCACCGCGACGATGCGCGGCTGCAGGGTCTGCTGACGCGAGAACGCCAGGAGTTGGCGCACCAGTGCCGCGCCGCGCTCGACGCCGCGGCGGATCTGGCGTGCGTCGGCGGCGGTCTCCGCTGTCGTCTCCGCGCGCTCGAGGATCGCGTCCGCGGCGCCCAGAATGGCGGTCAGCAGATTGTTGAAGTCATGCGCAATCCCGCCGGCGAGCTGGCCGACGACGCGCAGCCTGCGCGCATGCTCCGGATCGGCCTCCGGCCGCGCGCCCTCGCCGCTCATGTCACCGCCGCTCACGTCCGCGTTTTTCTTACCGGGGCCGCTCCTGCCCTCGCTGTTCATACCGTGACCGCTCATAATCGGGGCGCGCCACTGCGGGCACCACGGCTGAGGCGCCAGACATAGGCGATGATCTCGGCCACTGCCTTGTAGTGTTCGGCCGGGATGTCGGTGTCGAGCTCGACGCGGTAAAGGGCGTGGGCAAGCGGCGGGTTGACAACCAGCGGTACTCGGTTGGCTTGCGCCACCTCGCGGATGCGTGCGGCCATCGAATCGACCCCCTTCGCCACGACGCGTGGTGCCACGTTCTTAGCGTTGTCGTAGACCAGCGCGACAGCGTAGTGCGTCGGGTTGGTGATCACCACGGTCGCTTTCGGCACCGAGGCCAGCATGCGCTTGCGGGCGCGCCTGTTGCGCAGCAGGCGGAGCCGCATCTTGATCTTGGGATCGCCTTCGGTCTGCTTTTGCTCGTCCTGGATGTCCTGGCGGCTCATGCGCATCGAGCGGGCGTGGCGCACCCGAACCCATATCAGGTCGGCCGCGGCGATTACGGCCTGTGCGAGCAGCACCGCAACCAGCATTTGAACGATGGGGTGGGCGCAGCGCGCGGCGAGGGTGGCGGCGTCGACGAATGGCGCGGTGAGCAGGGCGGCAATGTCGCCGGCCAGGACGTGCCAGGCGATGAGCCCCATCAGCGCGATCTTGGCGCAGGACTTCAACGCCTCGACCGCACCGTTGGCACCAAACAGGCGTTTCAATCCCGCCTTCGGATTGACGCGGCTGAATTTGGGGCTCAGCGCGCTGAGGTTGAGCAGCAGACCGGTCTGCAGCAGTACCGTGACGGAAGCGGCGAGGATTGTTCCCAATGCCACCGGTCCCGCTGTCTCCAGCGCGGCGATTGCGGCCAGGCGCAACGGGATGCCGATGCCTTGGCTCACGTCCAGCGCATGCGCCTGGCCGATGAAGATGACGAGGTGCCGGGCAAGGTCCGACGCTGCGGAGGGGGCCATCAGCAAGGCGATGGACGCACCGGCCAGGCCGGCGAGGCTCGCCAGCTCACGCGAGACCGGGACATTCCCTTCCTCGCGCGCGTGTTGCAGCCGCTGCGGCGTGGCGGCTTCCGTGCGGTCTCCCTGGCCATCCTCAGAGCCTGACATGGTTCAGGGGGTCGTCATGGCGGGGTTGGCACGGAAGGGGTCGGCATGGCGGGCGGGCCATCCCGGCAAGTCAGAACATTTCCGTCAGACTGGCCGTTTCCGTCAGGCTGGCCATTTCGGTCAGGCTTGCCGGTCACGGCAGGCCAGGCAGGCGCGCAAAGCCGGCGCCGGCCGCGCCCATCCAGGTGGCGAGCATCGGGCCCGCCAGCGCCGCCAGCAACAACATCCCGCCGAGGATCTGGCCCGGCATCGCGACGAAATACACGGGAACGTTCGGCACCAGCCGCGCCACCAGCCCAATGACCACGTGAAACACGATTGTGGCGAGTACGAAGGGCGAGGCGAGTTTCAGAGCCAGGGAGAAGCACTCGGCGGCCGCGCGAACCGCAAGCAGGGTGCTGTCCGCGGCGGGCAGCAGCGTGCCGGGTGCGATCAACTCGTAGCTGCCGGCCAGCGCCGCGAGCGGCAGCGCATACAGGCCGGAGATCAGCAGCGCCAGCGGCGCGACGAGCGAGAAAAGTTGCTCCAGCGCGCTGCTCTGCGAGCCCAGCTCGGGGTCGGTGACCAGCACGTTGGAGACGCCGATCATGAAGGCGATGAACTGCCCGGCCATCGGCAGCGCCAGCACCAGCAGCCGCGCCAGCCAGCCCAGCCACAGGCCGGTGAGCACCTCGGCGGCGATCATGCGCGCCACGGTGGGCACATCCGCCGGCAGGTGCGGCATCAGCGGCATGATGCTCGGCAGCAGCAGCACGGTGATGCCGACCGCCAGACCGACGCGCACCATCGCCGGCGGCGAGGCTTCGCCCAGGCCGGGCAGCAGGGTCATCGCCGCGCCGATGCGCCCCAGTACCAGGACGAAGACGAAGGCCCAGGCAGGCAAGGTCGCAAGGTCGAGGCTCACGATCCGCCGATCGCGATGATCTGGTCGAACAGCAGGCGTGTGTAGCCGGACAGCGTGGCCAGCATGAACGGGCCCATCAGCAGCAGCGTGAGACCGATCGCGAGCACCTTCGGCACGAAGGCGATGGTCACCTCATGAATCTGCGTGATCGCCTGAAACAGCGAGATGACCAGCCCGACCACGAGTGCCACCATCAGTGGCGGCCCGCCCAGCTTCAGCATGACCAGCATGGCGTCACGCAGCACATTGGCCAGATCGATATCGGTCATTGTGGTGGCATCTGGGCGCGCCAGCTACAGCAAGCAAGTTTCACCACAGAGGCACGGAGACACAGAGAAGCAAGGCAATGCACTTCGCGCGAAGCGCAATCATCTTCCTTCTCTGTGTCTCTGTGTCTCTGTGTCTCTGTGGTGAAACCTGCTTTCGGACGGACAGTCCGAAGCCTCCCACGCTGCGTTTCAGAGTCCGGTCAGGCTGGTGGAGCTGCCGATCGCGGCGGGCAGTTCTGTCGCGCCGCTGCATTCCGGTCTCAGATCGCCATCTTCATGATGTCCTGATAGGCCGACACCACGCGGTCGCGGACCGCGGTGGCGGTTTGCAGCGCGAGCTGAGCTTGCGCCACGGCGGTGACCACGTCGGTCAGGTTGCCGGTGCCGCTCAGTGCCTGCATCGACTTGGTGTCCGCCGCATTGCCCGCGTCCATCGCGCCCTGCAGCGCGTTCTGCAGTGTGGCGCCGAAATCGCTGGCGCCGCCGGCGGCACTGTCGGCCTGGGTGCCGCTGTCGACGCGCGCATAGGCAGCGGCGGCAGCCGAGGGTCGCACCGTGATGGTGGGGAGGTCGGTCATTTCAGCAACTGGATGGTGCGCGTCAGCATGTCGCGCGTCGCTTGCATGACCGACAGGTTGGCGTTGTAGCCGCGCTCTGCCTCTTTCATGTCCATCACCTCAACGAAGCTGTTGACGTTCGGCTGCTTGACGTAGCCGTCCTTGTTCGCTGCGGGGTTGGACGGGTCGAAGCGCAATTGCTGCTCGCTGGCGTCGGTGCCGATCTGCTTCACCCGCACCGTCGAAGCACCGAGCGTCTGGTCCATGCTGTTCTCGAACGTGATCGTCTTGCGTCGATAGGCGTCGGCGCCGGGCGTTGAACCGGTGCTGTCCTGGTTCGCCAGATTCTCCGCGATCACGCGCAGCCGCGTCGTCTCGACATCCATGCCGCGCGCCGAGATCGTCATTGCCTTGTCGAGATCCATAGCCTACTCCTTCCCAGCGAGTTCCTACTGGCCGTAGCCGAGCGCCAGGCTGAACATGCTGAGGTATTTCGCGTAGAGCGTGGTGGCGATTTGTTGCTGCGTGGCGGTGTCGGCCACCTTCGTGAGCTGCTCATCGAGCGATACAGCGTTGCCGTCGGGCGCATGCACGCCGACTGCAGGCGTCAGCAGCGATTGCGCGCCGGTGTCCAGCGTTCCGGCCAGGTGCCCGGCGTCTGTGCGCGCCAGGGTGACGCCGGTGGCGTTGTCCAAGGCCGCGGCGAACGGACGCACGTCCTTCGCCTGCCAGTGCGGCGTGTTCACGTTGGCGATGTTCTGCGCCAGCACTTCCTGGCGTTGATTGGTCCAGGCGAGGCGCCGTTCCGCCAAGTTGAACAGTGGAATGCTCGAGGGGTCCATGCGCACATGCTGCGCGATCAAGGTGAACGTTCGGTTAATGCCAGCCGCCGGTACGTTCCGTCATGCCGGGGACGCATACCCCGGCGAAGGTCACGGACCGGTATCCACGACCGCTGGTTGAGTTCGCCGAGGGTGGGAAGCAGTCATTCGGCGGTCACAAACTGGCAAGCGTTTGTCAGACTGATACCAACCGGCGGAAGCGATGACCCGTTCCAACGCTTCCGCCGGTTGGTAGTGCGTTCGGGGTTGCCCAGAGGAGCCACAGGGAAGCCCTCAGGGAAGCCAACGTGCGGCCGCCGCCAAACAAAGACTTAGGGCCCGACGCCAAATAACCGCTTCAGGTGGCGCACGATCCGCGCCCGCCCCGTCATGCCGGCGAGGGCATCCACGACTTGCCTTCTTGCCGCAAGCTAAGTCATGGATGCCGGCAATTGCCGGCATGACGGAGCGGGCGATCGTGCGTACCGCGAGACGATTCGGTCATTTCGCGTCGGGGTATTATATCAGCCGCCCGAGGACCCACTGAAGTGTCAAACCCGGGCGGCTGGTATGAGATGTGACGCTACCGCTGGGTTCGACCCGCGGCAGGCCGCTTTGCGCAAAAAACCAACGAATTGCAACAAAGCCAGCGGGCCGACTGGACTGCGTTTTCCGGCGCGGAATTCCGTTGCAGATCACCCGCGAAAATAGCAATCAACAAACGGTTCATGGCCACTGCTGGACGCCAGGCCGCCGCCGGTCAGGCCGCCTCACAATTCGTCTCCACCCTCTCTAATGATGTCGGTTATCAAACGTACGGTCAGCGAAGCGCCAAGCCGTGGACCGCCGGCGCCCGCTTTTGGCACATGGGGGCCGTCGCAGCGCTTGGCTGAATGTCAGCGTCGAAAGCCGAAATTCAAACCAAGACACTACCGAATGCCAGCCCCCGGCCTTCGCCAAGGGCAGGCGCCACCTGGCCTCGGGCGAGCCGGAGCCTGCCACTGCGAAGCCGGGGGGCGTGATCCGTGGACCGGCATGACGCGGAGGGGGAAACGTCATTTTTCGGCCTGCTGGTATCGCACCGTCGCGCAAAGGGTTTGGTAACACCTCGCTGCTTTAATCGGCGCCAATGCACCCGATCGTCTCCTCCCCGCAGTTCGCCGAACTGCAAATGTTCGCCGATGGCGTGACGCAGACGCTCGGCGTGGCGCGCGGCCTGGTCGAGGTGGGGCGATACGTCGATCTCGCCGGGCTGGAGGACCAGGTCGGCCTGCTATGTGCCAAGGCGCTGGATCTTCCGCCGGCCGACGGGCGGGCGATGCGCATCGAGCTGATCGCCGTGCTGGCCCGCGTCGAGGCGCTGTCGGTCGCCCTGCGGCGCGCCCTCTACCCGGCGGACTGAGAAGCACAAATGACGTCGACCTTCACCGCGACGCTGACGGCGTTCGCCGCGCTGGCCGCGGTGCTCGGGCTGGTGTGGCTGGCCAGCCGCGCGGCCCGGTGGGGCGGGCTGGCGCCGCGGCGGGCCGGCGGGCGGCGACTGGCCCTTCAGGATGCGCTCGCGCTCGACGGCCGCCGGCGCCTGACACTGGTCCGCTGCGACGACCGCACGGTGCTGCTGCTGACCGGCGGGGCGCAGGATCTTGTGGTCGGCTGGCTGCCGGAACAGGTGTCGGTGGTCAGTCGTCCGTTGCCAGACGTGGAGCCGGGGGAATGAACTGGCGGCGCGCGGTTGGGTACGTGCTGCTGCTGTTGGTGCTGCTGCCGGCGATCGCGCACGCGCAATCGGTCAACATCGACATGGGGGCGGCGGGCCAGGCCGGCGCCACCGGACGCCTGGTGCAGCTCACCGCGCTGGTCACGGTGCTGTCGATCGCGCCCTCGCTGCTGGTGATGATGACCGCCTTCACCCGCATCGTCATCGTGCTATCGCTGCTGCGCAGCGCGCTGGCCACGCAGAGCACGCCGCCCAACATGGTGCTGATCGGCCTGGCGCTGTTCCTGACTTTCTTCGTCATGCAGCCGGTGCTGGACCAGGCCTGGACGACCGGGGTGCTGCCGCTGACCCAGGGTCACGTCGACGAGATGGAGGGGCTGCGTCTCACCGCCGAACCGTTCCGCAAGTTCATGCTGGCCAATCTGCGCGGCGCCGACCTTCAGGTGTTCATCGATATTGGGCATCTGCCGAAACCGGCGACTCTGGACGCGGCGCCATGGCGCGCGCTGATCCCGGCCTTCATGGTGGGCGAACTGCGCCGCGCCTTCGAGATCGGCTTCCTGCTGTTCCTGCCGTTCCTGGTGATCGACATGGTGGTGGCCAGCGTGCTGATGAGCCTGGGCATGATGATGCTGCCGCCGAGTGTCGTTTCGCTGCCGTTCAAGCTGATCTTCTTTGTGCTGGTCGATGGGTGGCGGCTGGTGGCCGGCAGTCTGGTGCAGAGTTTTGCCCCGAGCGGGTGACGGATCAGTCGTCGTCCGGCTCTTCCGGGAATTGCCGTGCGCCGTCCGGGATGATCACGCCCGGCAGCTTGCGCGAGACCCAGATATGCACCGCGTCTTCCAGCGTGGGGGGCTCGTCGAGCGATCCGCCCTTGATGCTGATCGTCGCGTTGCCCTCGCCCGCATGCCATAGCCGCGTGCCGCAGGTCGGGCAGAACGCGCTGTCGAAGATGCGCCCGGAGTCCCCCGCGCAGGACCAGTGCGCCGGCGTGCCCTGCGTCACCTGCAGCGCCGCGCGCGGCACTATGACCGAGATGCCGAACGCCGACGCCGACTGCTTGCGGCATTTGCGGCAGTGACAGACATAGACGATGCACGGCGGTTCGGCGACGGCGAAGCGGACCGCGCCGCATTGGCAGCCCCCCACGGACGGCGCCGGCGAACTGGCGGACATCGTGTCGGCTCCTCGGTGACTGTTGCCGCGACAGCCTGCACCGAGAGCCGATTGGCAGCCAGCCTCTGCACGCCAGGCAACGTCACGATCCGGGCAGGCACCGGCCCGGGAGCGCCCGCGGGGGCGCCGGCCAGAGACCGCCTTGACAGGAAGTTTACCGCTGCGCAAACCCTGCTGCTGCGTTGTCATAAAGTCGCCACAAGGCGACCTCGATCGATCGCGACATGGCAACGATGGAAAAGGAAAGGCGAGCACCATGGGCTTGTTGGTACTGCTTCTGATCATCTTCCTGCTGTTCGGCGGAGGCGGGTACTATGGCTACCGCTCGGGCTATTACGGCGGCCGGCATTACGGCGGCGGCCTGGGCCTGATCCTGGTCATCATCGTCCTGTTCCTGCTGTTTGGCGGGGGTGGCTACTACCACAACTGAACCGGGCGCGGGGCGGCCCTTGCCGCCCCATCCGCCTGGTTACCGCGCGGCCCTGGGTCGCCTTGAGGCCGCTCCGCGAGCAAGCAAGATCCACCGCGGAGCACGCGAAGCTCGCGGAGAAACACGACGGCCGCCTCGCGCGAGGCGGGGCCACGAATCTTCGCGGTGGATCTTCTTCCTGCGATCGATAGATTGCCGCCGGACGTGCGTTGGATTGCCGTCGGCGCGTGGTTGACGCTGCGCCCGGGGGGCTCGACGGTCAGTCGACCGAGAAACTGGTCCCGCAGCCGCACGCCGACTTGGCGTTCGGGTTGCGCACCGCGAAGTAGCTGCCCATCAGCTCTTCCGCGTAGTCGAGCTCCGCGCCGGCCAGCAGATCCAGGCTGGCGGGGTCGATCAGCACCCTCGCCCCGCCGTGCTCGATGACCACATCGTCGGCCTGGGTGGCGTCGTCCAGCTCGAAGCGGTACTGGAAACCGTTGCAGCCGCCGGCCAGGACAGCGACGCGCAACGCGCTCCGCCCCTCCGCCGCGGTGATCTCGGCGATGCGGCGGGCGGCACGATCGGTAACGGCGACTTGTTCCATGCCGATCAACATAGGGCGTTCCGGGGTGGATTTGAAGCCCGCGTCGCAGCGGTGTAAGCCCGGCGCCATGGAACCCGCCCGCTACGCCGTGCACGCCGAGACCAGCCGCGGCCGGCTGCACCCGGAACCGGAGGCGGCAACCCGCTCGCCCTGGCAGCGCGACCGCGACCGGATCATCCATTCCTCGGCATTTCGCAAGCTGCAATACAAGACCCAGGTGTTCGTCAACCACGAGGGCGATTTCTACCGCACGCGGCTGACCCATTCGATCGAGGTGGCGCAGATCGCCCGCTCGGTCGCCCGCGCGCTGGGGCTGGACGAGGACCTGGCCGAAGCGCTGGCGCTGGCGCACGACCTGGGCCACCCGCCGTTCGGCCATGCCGGGGAGGAGGCGCTGAACCTGGCGATGAAGCCGTACGGCGGGTTCGACCACAACGCTCAGTCGCTGCGCGTCGTGACCCTGCTGGAGAGCCGCTACGCCAGCTTCGACGGGCTGAACCTGACCTGGGAAACGCTGGAGGGGCTGGTCAAGCACAACGGCCCCGTGCGCAACCCGCCGGGCTACATCGCCGATTACAACGAGCGGCAGAAGTTGGACCTCGGCACGCATGCGGGTGCCGAGGCGCAGGTTGCCTCGGTGGCGGACGACATCGCCTATCACAGCCATGACCTGGACGACGGGATGCGCGCGCGGTTGTTTGGGCCGGACGATATCGCGCATTTGCCGGTGGTGGGCGAGGCGGTGCGCGCGGCGCGGATTGCCAGCCTCGACGTGCCGCCGCCGCGGCTGCGCCATGAGACGATCCGGCGGGTGATCGACGCGATGGTGACGGACCTGCTGGCGGAGACCCAGCGGCGGCTGGCGAAGCTGGCGCCGAAGGATGCGGATGCGATCCGCCGGTCGAAGCAGCCGGTGGTGGCGTTCGGCCCGGCGATGGCGGAGGCGAACCAGGCGATCAAGGATTTTCTCCATTCCCGGATGTATCGGCACTGGCGGGTGAACCGCATGAGCACCAAGGCGCGCCGGCTGACCGAGGAGCTGTTTCGGTTGCTGCACCAGGAGCCGAGCCTGCTGCCGGATGACTGGCGGGCGCGGGCAGGGGAGGCCGGCACGCAGCGGGCAGCGACGACTGTTGGGGATTATGTCGCGGGGATGACGGATCGGTACGCGATGGATGAGTACCGGCGGCTGACCGATCTGTCGGTGTCGGGGTGAGAGGGGAGGCCGTGCCAAGCCTGCACCTCTCCCGCAAAGAGCGGGTGAGGTGTACAGGACAAAAGCTACTGAAATAGCCGGACCAGTCGATCGAATTCCGCAATGCCAAGCGTCTCGGCGCGGCGGTCGGACGCGATATCGGCGGCGCGCAGCAACGCCTCGCCCCCCGCATTGCGCAGCGCGCCGCGCAGCATCTTGCGCCGTTGGCCGAACGCGGCGGCGGTCAGCCGTTCCATGCGCGCGAACAGCGCCGGCTCGGGCTGCAGCGGATGCGGCGTCAGCACCACGATCGCGGAGAACACGTTCGGCGGCGGCACGAATGCGGCGGGCGGGATGCGCAACGCCAGCGTCGCCGTGCAGGTCCATTGCGCCAGCACGGACAGCCTGCCGTAGGCGCCGGTGCCCGGGCTGGCACAAATGCGCTCCGCCACTTCGAGCTGGAACATCAGCACCAGGCGCTCGAATTCGTTCGCCTGGCGCAGCCAGCCGACCAGCAGCGGCGTGGCGATGTTGTAGGGCAGGTTCGCGACGATCACCCGCGGCGGCGGCACCAGCGCCAAAAGGTCGGTCTTGATCGCATCGGCGGCGACCACGCGCAATCGGCCATCGCTGCGCTGCGCCAGCTCGTGCATCGCGGCAACGGCGCGCGGATCGACCTCGATCGCGGTGACCGAGGCCGCCTCGGTTGCCAGCAAGGCACGGGTCAGGCCGCCGGGGCCGGGGCCGATCTCGATCACCTGCCGCGCGGACAGGTCGCCGGCCGCGCGTGCGATGCGCGCGGTCAGGTTGCCGTCCAGCAGGAAATGCTGGCCCAAAGAGCGGCGGGCATCCAGTCCGTGCCGCGCGATCACCTCGCGCAGCGGGGGCAGGGGGGACGAGCCGGGATCGGGCGCGACAAACGCGGGGACGCCATCTTCGGGCACACCCTCTCTGGGCACATCGGGCGGGGGCATCTGGGTCAGCCGGCCGAGCGCGCCGTCTTCGCTCGGGTGTACTGAAGCTGATACAGACCGCGCCGGATCGGCTCGATCGCGCCCGCCGCGATCAGCCGCGCCTCCGGCAGTGCCGCGTCGCAGGCGGCCAGCAATGGCGGCACCTCGCTGCCGCCCTCGATCAGGATCACCCAGTTGGGCACCAGCGGCTTCGGCAGGTCCTTCTTTTCCGCGGTCTCGATCGCCGAGGCGGCGCGGTCGGCGACCGCCAGATGCGCCCCGACGACGCCAGGCGCATCGGCGAGCACCGGCAGGATCTCGTGCGCCAGCAGGCGGCGCTGCGCCTCCTCCTGCCCCGGCGCGACGTCGTAGCGGTAGGTGACCAGCAGCCCGCCCTGCCCGGTGCCGAACGACGCCGCCACCCGGCACAGCGAGCGTGAGGTGTCCAGCGCACCGCGGATCGCGCGCTGCGTCCACGGCGTGGGGGCGTTCAGCCGCGCGGTGTAGTCGGTGCCGGTGTGCACCAGCGGCGTGTCGGTCTCGTACAGGGTAAAATACTCGATGTCGGCGTCGATCGCGCGATAGCGCCGGCCGCGGCGGAAGCCGGCGATGCCGACGCGCTCGGGCATGTGCTCGCGGTTGTGCCACTCGTAGGTGTCGTCGCGCGCTTCCGGCGTGACGCCGTTCCAGATTGCGATCAGGCCCTCGCCTGCCAGGCTCATGCTGTCCTCCGCTGGTGGATGTGGTCCGCTGGGTGGTCCGCTGGATAGTCTATTTGCCGATGCAGAAGTGCCGGAAGATGGTGTCCAGCAGGTCCTCGACACCGACCTGCCCGGTGATGCGCCCGAGCGTGCGCAGGGCGAGGCGGAGGTCCTCGGCGCGAAGCTCCGGCAGGCCGGCATCAGCAGCGCGGGCGAGGCAGGCGGCGGTCTCCTGCAGGGCGGCGCGATGGCGGGCGCGGGTGAGCGGCGGGGGACCGGCTGTGTCGGTGAGGGCGCGTGCTGCGGCGGCCAGGTGCGCGCGCAGGTGGTCCATGCCCGCGCCGGTGCGCACGCTGATGGCGAGGGCGTCGGAGGGGACCGCGCCGCCGAGGTCGATCTTGTTGACGATTGTGAGGGTGGGGCTAGGAGGGGGAGAAGAAGCGCCGGTCTCCCTTACCACCAACACCAGATCCGCCGCGGCAGCGCGCGCGCGCGCGCGACGCACACCCTCGGCCTCGATCGCGTCCTGCGTCTCCCGCAGCCCCGCCGTGTCGACCAGCGTCACCGGCACCCCACCCAGCACGACACGCGTCTCCAACGCATCGCGCGTCGTGCCGGGGGTCTCCGCCACGATCGCCACGTCACGCTCGGCCAGCGCATTCACCAGGCTCGACTTGCCGACATTCGGCGGCCCGGTGACCGCGAATACGAGCCCCTCGCGCAGCCGCTCGCCGCGCCGGCCGTCGTCGAGATGCGCGCCGATCTCGTGGGTCAGCGCGGCGAGCTCGGCGAGGGCGACAGCCTCGGTCTCCGGCGGCAGGTCCTCGTCGGGGAAGTCGATCAGTGCCTCCTGCTGCGCCAGCAGCACGCGCAACCGCTCGGCCCAACCTCGGAAAATCCCCCCCAGCGCGCCGTCGAGCTGACGCAGCGCCTGCACGCGCTGCGCCGAGGTCTCCGCTTCGACCAGGTCGCCAATCGCCTCGGCCTCGATCAGATCCATCCTGCCGTTGAGGAAAGCGCGGCGGGTGAATTCTCCTGGTTCGGCCGGCCGGGCACCGAGCGCCACCAGCGCATCCGCCACGCCATGGGTCACGGCGCGCCCGCCATGCAAGTGCAGCTCGGCCGAGTCCTCGCCGGTGTAGCTGGCGGGGGCCGGCAGCCAGAGCACCAGCGCGTGGTCGAGTTCCTCGCCCGCCGCGTCGCGCAGCCGCCGCAGACTGGCACGCCGAGGCGGCGGCAGACGCCCGGCCAGCGCGCGCAGCACCGTCGCGCTGGCCGGGCCGCTGAGCCGCATCACCGCGATGGCCGCCCGCCCGGCGCCGGAGGCAACGGCGAAGATCGTGTCCTCGTGCATCGCGCCTTTATAGGGAATGGATCGATCCCGAGGTAGGACAGCCGGGGCGGGAGGGCGGCGGGGTCCCAAGCAGGGTCCAGGTCTTTTTGTCCCGCACTGCATCGGACGCCCTGAGGACGGCCCGCCAGTCGCGGACACGGGCGGCACCTGACGCCGGACGGGTGCTTCCGCACAGCCGCCCCTTCAGCCCATCCAACGTCCACCGCACCGTACGGCCGCCGGGTCGTAGCCCGTTGGGGCGCTTGACCCGGGGGTTGTCCCGGTGGGGCGCTTGTCCCGGGGGTTGACCTGGCCATCCGTCTCGGCACCATGCCACCGGTCGAGTCCCCCAGGGCCTCCGGCGCACTCAGCGTCGCCCCCATCCTCGCACCGGGCCCCGGTCCATAGGGTCTTTGCACGATTTCGCCGATTCCGGGTCCGCCCCCCGCCTCGCCGCCCCCGACCTCAAGCGTGCGGCCATCCCCGTGCCCGGCCCATCCTGCTGCCCCGGCAACATCGGGCCGGGTGCTGTCCCCGAACCCATCACGTCCATCGCCGCCGGAATCCCCGCCCCGAGACAAGCGCCCGGCCGGCGGTCCATAGGGTCCTTGTCGTGTTTTTCGATTCGAGCTGCCCGACGCGCCGCCAGCACCGCCCGCTTGACCAGACTCGCCCCGGCAATCACCGCCCGCACGGCGCCAGTGCCTGCCGCTCCGCCCGTGCAACCTCCAACTGCGCCGCCCGCCCCCGTAGCGCCGGACGCCGCCTCGCCATGAACCGCCCCCGCGCATCCCATCCCCCGGTCCATAGGGTCCTTGTCGTGATTTCCGGATTCGGGGTCTGCGAGTAGGGCATCGGCGCCCACAATTCCTCCGGCACCGTCGCCAACCGTGCCGCCACCTCGGGCGGCAGATACGCCCGGACTTGCGTGGCGGCACAATACAGCCGAGGCCTCGCCGCGCACCGCCCCCGCACGTCCCGTCCCCCGCTTCATAGGGTCTTTGTCGTGATTTCCATTTTGCGGGTTTTCGAGGCGTGCACCGGCGGCATGAATTCGGGCCGCGCAGTCCGCCCGGCGCAAGCTCCGGCGGCCACCACGGTGGAGGCCGGCGTTCCGTCGCACGCCGTCACACGACCGGCTCCGGCGCCGCGCCGACCGCCGCGTCGTCGCCGGTGCGCGGACGCACGACATCGAGCGTCCAGCCAGGCCCCTGGTTCAGCCGCGTCACCACCCCGAGGGTCGCATCGGCGTCCCGCCGAGGGCGCGGAGGTCCTTGTCTCTCCGTGGCCGGGGCCGTGGCTGAGGCCGGCCCCCGCCCCCACGTCATGGCCGCGCCTGTCCCGGCCATCCCGACAGCCACCGGCCCATCCGGCGACTCACCACAATCACCCGACGCCTCCGCGCAGTCCGGACCAGGTTCCATCGTCACGGCCGGGCTCGCCTTAACCGTCATGGCCGGGCTTGTCCCGGCCATCCCCACCGGCACCGGCCCATCCGCCGACACACCCCCACCACCACCCACCATCCCCGCGTCATCCCGTCGCGACCCCGGGCCGCCCCAGCCCGCGGCGAGCGCCCCAACATCGATCCCATCCACCAGCACGGTGCCGAAGAACGGCACCGGCTTCTGCTGGTGCCGCGCCAGCAGGCGCTCCAGCCCCGTCGACGAGACCGTCAGAGCGGCCGCGGTCCGCCGTAGCCGGCAGGCCTGCTCCACCGCCAGCCCCGGCGCGTTCGACCAGGCGAGCGAGTCGTCCGACGCCTCCCGCAGGATGACGATCTCCGCCGCGATCCTCGCCTGTGGCGCGTCGGCTGGCATCAACCCGGCGATCTCCTGCACCAGCCGCGTGGCGCGTTCCAGCCGCCAGGCCTGGGTGGCGTCGGGCCGCGGTGCGGGCACCGCGGCGAACGCGGCCGCCAGCAGGTCGGCGCTGAGCTGGTAGGGCGGCATCATCTCGCGGATGACCTCGGGGGTGATGCCGTTGCTGGGGAGGCTCATGCTGGGTGTTCTCCTGGTTGAAATGCTTGACGATGATAGTTATATATACTGACTCATCGATCAATGCCAGATCGCCAATTCTCATTTTGGCATTTTCGACGGTCATCTGCGGATCTGGGGGTGGGGCATGGGCTGAGTGTTGGACGGATGCTGCCGCTGATTAGGGCGGTTGCGTCGGCGGCTGAAGGAAGGCCAGGGTCCGCGCGAGATCGTCCCACGACGGGAAGACCAGGAAGCGGGCGATCGCCACCAGACGGTTGAAGAACTGCGCGCGCGAACCGGCCTTCGAGCTGGCCAGGCGCCACAATTCCCCGGCGTGGTCGCAGACGGTGTGGCAGGCGAATGCCCGGTATTATGGCGCAAACGCAAAAGATACCCACTTGCGTTATATATATTAACGTGGTATGACTAACCCCTCACAGGGCGCAAGGTGAGCCGCTAGGGCTATTTCGGGCCGAGCGGTTTGTCGGCTGGAGGCAAGAAGCCTTCCAGTATTTTACCCAGTTCCTCAATCCCGGGGAACGGTTTGGAGCCTATGCCGATGACTGGACCCGGTAGATGTGGCGCGACAAAGCCGAAGCTTGATGAGGGAAGCTGCGCAACTGAAGGCTCGATGCCCGCGGCGCGCAAGGCAGCCAGAACTTCGTTCCTCTCCGCCTCATCAGACGGAGGCACGAATACGCCGAAGAAGACGGCGCTCCCGTATGATTTTGAGGACAATCCGACCTTCCATTTCGCAGCAATGAATATTCTCTCAAGTTGCAATGCTAGAAATGTTGCCTCTGCATCTCCTGCAAAAAACTCGATGTTGACAGCACCGGGAGAAGCTGAAAGCGTTTCGATCAGTTGCATTGCCTGGGCTGGATATATAATCCGCCAAGCAAATTGTGCTTGGAATCTAAGACGCTCAACGTGCTCTTGTTCCAATTCAACTGTCAGACGCGCCTGTTCGGTTCGTGCCGTTTCTGCTCTCGCATTCGCCTGTGCCGCTTCTGCTTGGGCGCCGGCGGTTTTTTGTTGGAGTTCGGCGGTGTGGGCTTCAAGCGCCTTCGTTCGCTCGTTGGCCGTCGCAGCTTCCGCCCTAGCCAAATCCCCGGTGGTCTGCAACCGTAGAGTCGCAGCCGCCTGCTCTTCGCCCACACGGGCGGAGTAGAAATAAATGAAAAAGCTAGCCAGTATGCCAACCGCGCCAATCAAAGCGGCGCCAGATATAGCGATGAGGTACACTCGGGTGGAAAGATTCAGCCATCGCTGGTTTGCCGATCGAGGCGAGATGTCACTCAAGTTCGTGCTTGTGTGCGCGGCTGTCGTGGTATTCTCCGCAGCGGGCGTTATCATTGGCGCAGTACTCGTTCTCAGCAGACTCGGGAATTGAGCGACGATAGCTACGGCAATTATAGCCGCGACGAAGACCATGACCCCGCCTCGGAGCGAAAGTCCCCATCTCCTGGCAAGGGGCCGATCAGACATTCTCATCCGGCACTTTGATCACACGTCTTCCAGTCTGACCTGGTCGCGCCCAATCGCTTTCATGGCTGCCAGGAAGAACGACGCAGGGAACCCGCCTCTCCCGATCTTGCTGGCAACCGACGCCTTGGTCTCGGTCCAGCCGAGACCAGCCATTTTCTCCGCCAGACCTTCGTACGTCACATCCGCTCGCTTCAACTCCGCCTTCAAGAATCGCTTGGTCCTGTCGGTCCAGTCCTGCTCGCCAGTTTCTGCCATCGCTAACATCTCCGATTCCGAACGGAAAACAGCATATCCGACAACTTTTCCGTTGACAACCCCGCCGCTATGATAGCGTATCCGCACATAAGAAAGCGGATGCGCACAGCGCCGGGTCGGGCGGATGGGGGGGATCAGCTCCGGGTTGCTGGTCGGCGCGAATAGCTGGATCGTCGCGTCGAGCGTCGCCAGCACCTTACGCTTGTCGGCAAGCTGCCGCTCAGCTTGCGCAATCTCGCCCGCCAGGTAGGCCCGCTTGCGGCGTAACCTTACCAACCAGGTGGTCCAGCCGAAGGTCGCCGATTGTGGCACCATCTACTGCGAGAGGATCAAGGGGGCGGGCGGTGAAAAGCAAAAGGATGGGCAGCCCGCCCAAGCTGGCTCTGCACCGGCGGAAGGAGGCGCTGGGTCGCCGCAACGCGATGGTTTGAACATGCCAGTCCTCGACCCACAAAACGCAGAAGTCTCTAAGATCTTTACCCCCCTTTGAGGCTTCTAATCGCCCTTCCTAAGTTAATGCTGAAACCGCCGATAAATGAAACGCCTATCGATATCGCATCTAGCAGAGAATCATCAGGCCGAACACTTGCGGCACGTATCCTTTTCACGAGATCAATAGATTGATCGATCAAATAAATATCTAGATTACTCATGGGAGCTAGAGTGCTTTGGTTAACGGGCACGCCGCGTTCGCGGTAAAGGGTCTCTACTGTGCTGTTAACGTGTGTCGGGTTGGACTTCTTAGAATTCTGAGCCATCTCGAAATCCACCAATTTCGCCTCGATCTTGTCTGCTTTCCTCATGGTGAAAATGATGTTCGGTGGCATCGGATCATTATGAAATACCCCACTGTTGTTGGCACGCTGCAATTGTATACGTAGTGTCTCCAAAGCAGTGTGCATCTCATCGAGGACACCCGTATCAAAGGCGTCAAGATACACATCATAATCTAGGTGCCTCCCTGTTTGGATCGCCAATGGTATACCTGGAATATATTCCATAACCATGACGTCATTTCGTTGGACCCGATTTTCCGCTTGAAAGGGGCGAACGCCGCATTTGCGGAGGAAGGAAATTGAATCCTGCCGATTCAGGACTGTCGGCGCAAATCTAAAGCCTGACTCCCAGAAATCAACAAGCATATTGCGTTCATGTTCAATGTAATAACCGCGTTCACAAAAATATAGTGGATTCTCACCTACGCCCATCCCAAGTATTTTTATACAGTAAGGGCTTTTCGGATGACCATATACGCCAGCCTTGAATCCTGGCCCGAACCGTATCCAACCTGCGTTGCGGAGGTCGGCAATGAGTTCATCATAAACCCAGAATCCTTTGGCCAAGTTGTGCAGCCGTTTGTCCTCATCTAAAGACCGGAGGATTGGACTGCGGACGCTTTTCCAGAATTGGCTTCTGGAAATGGGCTTAGTCAGCTTTTCATTCATTGCGTGCGACCCACTGAACCGAGATCACCAGATGACCATCGAACATGAAACTTGACCTTCCTCAGGTCGCCGACCAAGTAGCGCTTCATTGGGGAGCTTACGCCCACAGGGGCTGCTGACATAGCCCCAACTCCGCCTTGCTGGCCGAATTCGGGGAAGCCGTGACCCGTACGGGAACTCCGACCCTCCTCAAGGCCGGAATCATGGCGAACCTTCACCGTGGCAGCGAGTGACCGGATTGATGCCGGTGTTCAACTCGAGGCGGCTTTGTCCCGAGCTGCCCAGTTTATATATATGTGATAATGTGCGGTTATCACATATAGGGCATACTAATCCATTGAAATAATGGAGAAAAACGATCAGTCTCCGACTTGCATCACTGGCACGGCAAGATGGCCCACGAACAAGATCCCGCGCGGATCGCCGCGACCCACCATCGGATCGCCATCAGCGGCGCACGCGCGCCCCGCCCCTCCCTCCCGCGGGCTTGGCAGTCCCCGTTGCCCCCGGCATGCTTTGCCCCAGATGGAGCGCCCGATTCGACCCAAGCCCTCGACGGCGACCCGGATCGCGGCAATCCGTGCCGTGTCCACCATTGCGTCCACTCTATCGCGCCGCTCCGTCCTCACCCGCATCCGGCCCGCATGCTGATCACGCTGTTCACCGACGCGTCCTATTGCCACCGCACGCGGGTCGCCGCCTATGCGGTTTGGGCGAAGACCGACGGCCGCACGGTGCGGCACTCCGGCGTGCTGAAGGAGCTTGTGCCGCACTCGGCGCTCGCCGAGACCATGGCCCTGGTCAACGGGATCTACCTGACGATCGCCGCCATGCGGCCGCCCGCCGCGTCGAAAATCATCGCCCAGACCGATTGCCTCGGCGCCATTCATGCCCTGAACGGAACCGTCAGGCGCGCGCGGGCGGTCCGCCAATTCGCCGCGGTCGTCGCCGCCTATCAGCAGAAGATCGCCGCTGCCGGCATCATGGTGGAATTCCGCCACGTGAGGGGCCATCGCGGCACCGTCACGCCGCGCAATGCGGTGAACACCTGGTGCGACGCGGAGTGCCACCGGCTGATGCGGCAGGCCCGCGCCGCCCTGCTGACGCCGCGCGCAACACCGCAAGTTTCCACCGCGCCGGTTTGATCCGGATCAAGGCGGACGCGGCCCTCCTTCCCTAGCCTTCCGCCTTGCCGGCACGGCAGGCGCCGGCAAGGAGGTCGCGATGAGCGCCACGCAGTTCGCCCCGGCCGGCATTGGTCCGCTCCAGGCCCACCGGAACCCCGCCTGGCACACCCTCATGATGCTGCTGCCGCTGCTCGTCGGTGCGGTGATCGCGTTGTCGCCGGCGCCGCCCGGGCTGGCGCAGCATGCCTGGTATTACTTCGCCATCTTTGCCGCGGTGATCACCGGCCTCGTCGTCGAGCCGATCCCCGCCGCCGCCGTCGGCCTGGTGGGCGTGACCACCGCCGCGGTGCTGGCCCGCTTCGTGCTGTTCGAGCCGGCCCAGGTGGCGCGCGCCGATTTCAACCTGACCAGCGCGGCCGTGAACTGGGCGCTGTTGGGTTTCGCCAACTCCACCGTGTGGCTGATTTTCGCCGCGTTCATCTTTTCGCTGGGCTACGAGAAGACCGGGCTGGGAAAACGCATTTCGCTGCTGCTGGTGTCCTGGCTCGGCGGGCGCACGCTGTCGCTCGGCTACGCCGTGGCGTTCGCCGACGCGATCCTGGCGCCGTTCACGCCGTCGAACACCGCGCGCAGCGGCGGCTCGGTGTTTCCGGTGATCAAGCAGATGCCGGCCCTGTATGACTCGCTGCCGAACGATCCGTCGGCGCGGCGGATCGGCGGCTACCTCATGTGGACCGCACTGGCGACGACCTGCGTCACCAGCTCGATGTTCCTCACCGGCGTGGCGCCGAACCTGTTGGCGCTGGCGCTGATCCGCACCACGCTGCATGTCAATGTCACCTGGTCCGGCTGGTTCCTTGGCTTCCTGCCGGTCGGCGTCATTCTGCTGTTTGGCACGCCATGGCTCGCCTACAAGCTGTATCCGCCGGAGCTGAAATTCAGCCCCGAGGTGCCGGTCTGGGCGCGGCAGGAGCTGCACAAGCTCGGTCCGCTCTCGCGCCGCGAAATCGTGCTGGCGGGACTGGTGCTGTGCGCGCTGGCCATGTGGGTGTTCGGCGGCGATGTGGTGGATGCCACCACGGCGGCGCTGGTCGTGGTGTGCGGCCTGGTGGTGACCCGCACCGTGGGCTGGGACGATCTGCTGGCCAACAAGCCGGCCTGGAACACGCTGATCTGGTTCGGCACGCTGGTGACGCTGGCCAGCGGGCTGGCACAGGTGGGCATGGTGAAGTGGCTGGCCGGGCTGCTGAGCGGCGCGCTCGTGCATTTGCCTGTCGCGGCGGCGCTGGTCGCGCTGGTGGCGGCGTTCTTCCTGCTGCACTATCTGTTCGCCAGCCTGACGGCGCACACCACCGCGCTGCTGCCGACCATGCTGGTGATCGCCGCGGCGATCCCGGGCATGAACGTCCTGGCAGCCGCGTTGGCCTTGAGCATGACGCTCGGGTTGATGGGGATCATCACGCCGTATGCCACCGGGCCGGGGCCGATCTACGCCGGCAGCGGGTATCTGCCGGCAAAGGATTTCTGGCGGTTGGGCGCGATCTTCGGCGGTATCAGCCTAGTGGTGTTCCTCGGCGTGGGCGTGCCGTGGCTGCTGTGGCTGGAGTGAGCAGCCGCCACGCTCACGGCTGAAACTCCAGCACGATGTTGCCGGGATGCGGCGGAGCGACGCGCAGCGCGTCGCCGGCGGTGGTGAAGGGCACATTGTTGCTATGTAGGAAAGACCGCACCAGCGCCCGGTCGGGCGTGCGCACGCCGATGGCGATCGCGCAGGGCGCATCCTGCCAGCCGGCCGGCAAGCTCGTGCCGGCGAACCGCGTCTGCACGCCGGCGTGGTCCAGCACCAGGAGGTCGCCCCCGGCGGTCGCCACCGAGAACCCGTGCGGGACCGCTGAGACCGCGTCCTCGCCCCACAACGCGGCGAAGCGCGGCCGCACCGCGCCAAGGTCCGCCGCCGCGTAGGCCAGCCAGGCGATGCCCGTGGTACCGTTGGGTTGATGCAACCAATCCGCCACCCAGACGAACTCGGGCCGATGCTGCTGGCAGATGAAATTCGACAACTGCGGCCGCGCCGGGTCGATCAGCATGGCCAGCGACACCACCGCCTCATCCGCCGTGCCGTCCGGCAGCTTCACCGCGCGGCGGAAATCCACCAGGCCGGCGCTGGCGATGCCGCGCGCCTGGACCGCTGCCAGGTCGCCGCGCGCGTCCTTGCTGTGCAGCGCCAGCATCGCGATGCCCTCGCGCCGGTCGAGGAAGTCGGCGATGAAGCGGCCGAAGCGGAAGCCGTCTGGGCTGGCGAGCTCGATGAGGGAACGATCCTCGATGCCCATCAGCTCGATGAAGTTGTCGGCGAACATGACAAGCTGCGTGCCGGTGCCCCAGGGATGCCGCCCCTTCGGCGTCGGCGCGAATCCCATCGCCCGGTAGCGCGCCGCCAGCGCGTCCAGATCGTGCGTGCAGACCAGTGGATGTTCGAGGCCGAGCGGTCCGTTGGTCATGGCGCCCTCCCTGGTGGGGCGAGCCTGCGCCGTGAGTGAGAGCCCTCACCCTCGTCGCTTCGCGCCTCGACCTCTCCCGCGAAGGGGCGGGAGAGGTCTTGTTAGCCGACGATCTCCAGGCCCGAGAAGAAGAACGCGATCTCGACCGCGGCATTCTCCGCGCTGTCCGAGCCGTGCACCGTGTTGGCCTCGATGCTCTCGGCGAATTGCGCGCGGATCGTGCCGGGCGCCGCGTTCGCCGGGTTGGTGGCGCCCATGATCTCGCGGTTGCTTGCGACGGCATTCTCGCCCTCCAGCACCTGCGCGACGACCGGGCCGGAAACCATGAACGTCACCAGGTCGCGAAAGAAGCCGCGCTCGCGGTGCACGCCGTAGAACGCCTCGGCCTGCGCCTGGGTGAGCCACAGGCGCTTCTGCGCGATGATGCGCAGGCCGGCCGCCTCCAGGCAGGCATTGACCTTGCCGGTCAGATTGCGCCGCGTGGCGTCGGGCTTGATGATCGACAGCGTGCGCTCGGTGGCCATGGGGCGGGCTCCTCGGTGTTTCCGTGAGTGGCGCGGCGCTTTAGACGGTCTGTCCCCCCCGTTCAACCCCTTCCCCGAATGCCCGGCGGCCCGTAAACCGCCGCCCATGAGCCTTCTGATCATCTCCGGGATCACCATCCGCCTGGGTGGGCGCGCGCTGCTGAACGGTGCCGACCTGACCGTCGATCCCGGCCGCCGCATCGGCCTGGTCGGTCGCAATGGCGCCGGCAAGTCCACGCTGCTGCGCGCCATCGCCGGCGAGCTGGCGTTGGACGGGGGAGAAATCCGCCTGGCCGCCCGGGCGCGGATCGCCACAGTGCACCAGCAGGCGCCCGACGGTCCCGAAAGCCTGACCACGACCGTGCTGCAGGGCGATCCGGAGCGTCTCTCTCTGCTGGCCGAGGTGGAAACCGCCGCGCCGGAACGCCTGGGCGAGGTCCATGACCGGCTGCGTGCGATCGGCGCGGATGCCGCGCCGGCGCGCGCGGCGACCATCCTGGCCGGCCTGGGCTTCGACGAGGCGGCGCAGGCGCGGCCGGTGGCGTCGTTCTCCGGCGGCTGGCGGATGCGTGTGGCGCTGGCGACGGCGCTGTTCGCCAACCCCGACCTGCTGCTGCTGGACGAGCCGACTAATCATCTGGACCTGGAGGCGACGCTCTGGCTGGAGGGCTGGCTGGCCCGCTTCCCCGGCGCCGCACTGGTGGTCTCGCACGATCGCGGCCTGCTGGACCGCGCGGTGGAGGCGATCGCGCACCTCGACCGCGGCAAGCTGTCGCTGACCCCCGGCGGCTTCGACGAATTCGTGCGCATCCGCACCGAACGCGCGATGCAGCTTGTCAGTGCCGCAAAGCGCGTGGCGGCCGAGCGCGCGCACATCCAGTCCTTCGTCGACCGCTTCCGCTACAAGGCGAGCAAGGCGCGTCAGGCGCAGTCGCGTATCAAGGCGCTGGCCCGGCTGCCGCCGATCGAGACGATCATCGAGGCGACGCCGACCCGCTTCAACTTCCCCGAGCCGTCGCGCATCGCCCCGCCGATCCTGGCGCTGGAGCGTGTGTCGGTGGGCTATGACGGGACGGCCGTGCTGAGCAACATTTCGCTGTCGGTCGATACCGACGATCGCATCGCGCTGCTCGGCGCCAACGGCAACGGCAAATCCACGTTGGCAAAATTGTTCGCCGGCCGGCTCGATCCGCTGGGTGGCGAGATGCGTCGCAGTTCCAGGCTGCGCGTCGGCTACTTCGCCCAGCACCAGGAGGACGAGCTGGTGGTCGACGAGCCGGCGCTCGACCACATGGCGCGTGCGCTGCCGCGGGCGACGCCGCAGCAGGTGCGCGCCCAGCTTGCGCGCTTCGGGCTGGATGCGGATCGCGCCGGGACGCCGGTCGCCAATCTGTCGGGCGGCGAGAAGGCGCGCCTGCTGCTGGCGCTGGCGACGCGCGACGCCCCGCATCTGCTGATCCTGGACGAGCCGACCAACCACCTGGACATCGATGCGCGCGAGGCGCTGGTGAAGGCGCTGGCCGACTTCCAGGGCGCGGTGCTGCTGATCACGCACGACCCGCATCTGGTGGAGCTGGTGGCGGACCGGCTGTGGCTGGTGGCCGACGGCACCGTGCGCTCGTTCGACGGCGATCTGGACGACTATCGCGCGCTGCTGGCCGAGCGGGCGCGTCCGGTGGCGAAGCTCGATGCCGGCACGAAGCGCGACGACCGGCGCGAGCGGGCGGAGGCTCGGGCCGCGCTGGCGCCGCTGCGCAAGCAGGCGAAGGACGCCGAGGCGCGGTTGGCCAGGCTGGGTGCCGAACGTGCCACCATTGAAAGGAAACTGGCCGATCCCGCGCTGTATGGACCCGGGCGCGCGGGCGAGATTGCCGCGACGACCGCGCGTCTTGCGGCGATCAAGCGGCTGTCGACGGCGGCGGAGGCCGAGTGGCTTGCCGCGGCGGAGGCGTTGGAGGCGGCGTCGTAGCCGCGTCGCCTCATCCGGCCGGGACCTGGCATGGTCGGCAATTAAGCGATGATTCACTCCCCAGGCATATAGCCGCCCAGAACGGACGCAAACGCGCTTCATGCGAAGCGCATCGTATCGAGGATGGGAGCCAGAATGGATCCGAATGCACTGCCGCGGGCAATCGCGATGCAATACGACACCGGCGAGATCGTCTATCCGGCCGGTGGGCAACCGGTCATGCGCCCCTACAGTTACAGCGGCTGCGGTTTGCGGTGTTTTGGCAAAACCACCGATTTCCTGGACGATCCGCGGTATCGTCAGGCCCATGCGCTCGGCTGGGCCGGCGGCGGCAAGAAGACGCGCCATATCGACGACAATCGCTGGATCGTGCATGTCGCGCTGTGGGCTGCCAGCCAGGCGGCTCGGCTGGAGGGTGACTTCGTCGAATGCGGTGTCGATACCGGCATGTTCTCGCTGGCGATCTGCGACTGGCTCGGATTCAACCGGCTCGATAAGGATTTCTGGCTGTTCGACACCTATAGCGGCATTCCCGACGAGCAGATGACCGAGACGGAACGCAACGGCATCGGCGGCTGGCATAACCGCGAATCGTACCAGGAGTGTTTCACGCAGGCGGTGGCAAATTTCGCGCCGTGGCCCCGGTGTCGGCTGGTGCGTGGCATGGTGCCTGACACGCTCAGCGAATTTCCGGCGGACCGGCGCGTCGCGTATCTCTCGATCGACATGAACATCGTATTGCCGGAGATCGCGGCGATCGAGTTCTTCTGGGACCGACTGGTGCCGGGCGCGTTGGTGCTGCTGGACGACTATGGCTGGTCGACCCACACCGCGCAGAAGGCCGCGTTCGACACCTTCGCTCGCGCGCATGGAACAATGATTCTGAACCTGCCGACCGGGCAGGGCCTCATCATCCGCTGACGCTGGATCCCCTGCCGGTTGCGCACCGTCATGGGAATTGCCGTGTCGCTTCGCTCCTCGCAATGACAGTTATACCAGGCGCCGAAAAGAATGACTCTCGGTTCGTTCGCACGGGCCGCTCAATCCGTCATGGCCGTCCCCGGACTTGTTCCGGGGATCAGTCCCGGCCATCCCCGCCCGCACCGAACTTGCGAAAGTAGCAGTTGCGCGCGGCGTCGAGAGTGTGGGGATGGCCGGGACAAGCCCGGCCATGACGGATTGAGCGGCCCGTGCCGTACGTCAATCTTTTGGGCCGCTGGTATTAACCGGCTGATCGTCCGCCCTTCCTACCTTCGTCCGATGGCCCTGGTTGACGTCGGCGAGCGGATCGTTACGGCCGCGTCGGCCGCAGCATCTCGCGCAATGTAGCGTTGAATTCCGCGGGGGCTTCATAGGCGACCCAGTGGCCGGCGCCGGCAATCATGTGGAAGTTCACGTCCGGGCGGATCTCGCGCAACGCGGCCTCGCGTTCCCGGGCACGCGGGGCGGCGGGTGGATCGAGTCCGCCCCAGATGCCGTTCACCTTCACGTGCACCGCCTTCAGCGCAGTTTGCAGCGCGCCGCTGCGCGAAAGCGTCGGTGTTTTCAGCCGGGAATGCCGCGTGTTCCAATCCTGGATCAGCAGCGCCAGCGCGTCGATCTTCGCCGGATCGGCGATCATCAGGCGATTGAGGTTGGTGCGGTGTGCGGCCATGCGCGCCTCGCCGGTCAGGTGCCGCACCTTCAACAGTTCGACCTGGTAGGCCGACGGCCCGACGCCACCGCAGCAGACGAGGGTCAATGACCGCACGCGCACGCCGTGCAGAGCGGCGAGACAGCTTGCGGCCGTGCCACCAAAGGAAAAGCCGGCGAGATCATAGGTCGCGTCGGGCCCAAGGATGGTGTCGATGCCACGTGCGAGAACCGCGGCCACCGTCTCGGCGGTCTGGGGCTCCGGTGCGGTCGCCGATTCGCCGAGCCCGGGCAGGTCGGACACCAGCAGACGATGATCGCGCGCGAGATCGTCGATGTTGTGCGCCCAATGCCGCCACGACCCGGCACCGCCATGCAGCAGCACCAGCACGGGGCCGGTGCCCCAGGACCGCCACACCACCGCGCCATCGCCGCACGGGGTTTCCGTGCGTTGCGCGGCGCCCTCAAGCCGATCGAGAAAAGCCGCTGGATCTTCCGCGCCGACTACGTCCCGCATCACGTCCCCGCATCACGTACAAACATCACGCCGCGCCGTCCGGTTCGCAGGGCGTTGCGCAGTGTGCGCGGTGGTCGAAGTGGCCTCAAGCCCTGGCGATTCTCGTGATGGGTTCGAGAGGCACGACCCACCGACAGCAATGTTCACCACAGAGACACAGAGACACAGAGAAGCGCAAACCGATAGCACTTCGCGCTCGGCGCGATTCGTTCCTTCCCTTGTGTCCTGTCTCTGTGCCTCTGTGGTGGAATCTACTTCCCTGCAACGCAAAGGGCTTGAGGCGCGACCCCACCTTGTTCACACTCCTCGACGCTGCCCACAACGCATCGTTCCTGAATCATGACGACCGTCTTCATCGGCGACATCCATCGTCAGTGGCCGCACGTGGTGCGCGGGCTGGACGCATGCGCCACGCCGCCCGACGCCGCGATCCTGCTGGGCGACATCGAGTGCCAGCGCCCGCTGGATGAGGTTGCCGCGCCGCTGCTGGATCGCGGTATCCAGGTGTTCTGGATCTTCGGCAACCACGACAACGATGGCGGCCCGGAGATGTGGGAAAATCTCGTCGATCCCGTGCGCAATCCACGAACGGCGCCTGGCGCGCTGAACGGCCGGGTGATCGAGCTCGGCGGGGCGCGCATCGCCGGCCTTGGCGGAACGTTCCGCCCACGCATCTGGCATCCGCCGGACCCGCCACGCGTGCGACGCCGAGAAGACCTGCCCGCGGATCTCGCGAAGCTTGGCCCACAATGGCGCGAGGCACATCGCGCGGGCCTGGTCCATTCGCTCGGTGCGACCGCGATCTGGCCGGAGGACTACGAGCACCTCGCCTCGCAGCGTGCCGACATCCTGGTCACGCACGAAGCTCCCAGCAGCCACCCCGCGGGGAATGCGGCATTGGACGCACTGGCCCGCGCGATGGATGCGCGGCTGATCGTGCATGGCCATCACCATGTTTGCTATCGCGCCGTCGCGCCGGATGGGCTGCGGGCCCTGGGTGTCGCGGCCGCGTGGGGGCTGACCGCGGACGGCACCACGCTGTGGCCGGGCGAGGCGCCGCGGCATCTCGGACAGTTGATGCATCGCTGGTCTCTTGAGGAGATGCCGGGCACCGGCTAAGAGCGGTCCCCAAGAATTGCCGATCCCGCAGCGGGCCGGCGCGGGAGCACGCGGGAAGGCTGGCGGTGGATCTGGACATCCTGATCGAGAACGTGATGAACGCGCTTGCGGCGGGCGTGATCATCGGCTGCATCTATGGCCTGATGTGTGTCGGTCTCGGACTGATTTTCGGCGTCATGAAAGTGATCAATTTCGCCCAGGGCGAGCTGTTGATGCTGGGCATGTATGTCAGCTTTTACTTGTTCAGCGGTTGGGGTCTGCTGGCGTTTCTCGGCCCCTATGTTGGCCCCTTCGTCGGCGCGATGCTGACGGGACCTGTGGTGTTTGTTGGTGGTATGCTGCTGCATCGGTTCGTGATCGCGCATGTCTCCGGCATGCGCACCACCGGATCGATCGACGACGGACATTTCGGCCAGCTCATTGTCACCCTTGGCGTCTCGCTGATCCTGCAGAATGGCGGGTTGATCCTGTTCGGCTCCACGCCGCGCACCGTGCGTACGCCGCTGTCTTCGCGTGCCTTCGAGATCGGCCCGGTGGCCGGCGACGCGACGCTGTTCCTGAACAAGGCACGGCTGGTCGCCTGCGCGGTGGCGATCCTGACCGCGATCGCTCTGTACGTGCTGCTGGAGCACACCAGGCTCGGTCGTGCGCTGCGCGCCGCGGCGGACAACCCGACGGCGGCGACCTACATGGGCGTCGATGTCGAGCGCGCCTATCGCATCGCTTTCGGCATCGGCAGCGGCGTCACCGCGATCGCCGGCGGTCTGATCGCCACCTATCTCGCGTTCACCCCGTTCGTCGGGCTGGACTACGTGATCATCATGTATTCGGGCGTCGTGCTGGGCGGCATGGGCAGCATCCTCGGCGCATTCTGGGGCGGGCTGACGGTCGGCTTCGTGCAGCAATGCTCGTCCCTGGTGCTGCCGCCGCAGTTGCAGAACGCGGCGATCTTCGTGGTGTTCCTGCTGATCATTACGCTGCGTCCGCAAGGACTGTTCGGCCGCTCGGCGGAACGCGCATGAGGCAGCTTTCATGAAACGATTGTCATGAGGCCGGGCGCCGCACCTCGGCTGCGCCGTGACCGGATCGCGCTGGTCGTCGTTGCGTCTGGCTATCTTGGCGTCTCGCTGTTCGTGACCAACAGCTACTACCAGCTCATGCTGACGTTGGTGCCGATCTGGGCGGTGATGGGCCTGTCGTGGAACCTGTTCTCCGGCTATTCGGGGCTGACCTCGTTTGGTCATGCGGCGTTCTTCGGGCTCGGTGCCTATACGGTGACGCTGACGCTGGTCTACTGGTCGCTGACGCCGTGGCTGGGCATTCCGCTCGGGATGCTGGTGGGCGCGATCGCGGCGTTCCTGATCGGGACACCAACGTTTCGGCTGCGCGGGCATTATTTCGCGCTGTCGATGCTCGCCTACCCGCTGGCGATCATGTACATCATGGAGTACCTGGGCTTCCAGGAAGTTTCGCTGCCGATGCATCGCGAGCATCCGTTCCTGTACCTGCAATTCAGCGATCCGCGGCTCTACACCCTACTGGCGTTGGCGATGCTGGTGGTCGCGCTGCTGGTCTCGATTGCAGCGGAGAACTCGCGCTTCGGTCTGGCGCTGCTGGCGATCAGGCAGAACGAGCTGGCCGCGGAAGCCGCCGGCATCGATGCGCGCACCTGGAAGATGCGCGCGCTGGTTGCCTCCGGCGCCATGGCCGCGGCTTCCGGCGGGCTGTATGCCTGCGTGCTGCTGGTGGTCACCCCGGATTCCGTGTTCGGCGTGCTGATCTCGGCCCAGGCGCTGGTCGTCACGCTGTTCGGCGGCGTGGCCACGGTGTGGGGACCGGTGATCGGCGCCACGATTCTCATTCCGCTTGCGGAGTCACTCAACGCCGAGCTCGGCAACATCATTCCGGGCATCCAAGGCGTGATCTACGGCCTGGCGATCATCGTCATCATGCGACTGTCGCCGGAGGGGCTGTTCTGGACCATCCGCGACCGCTGGTTTCGTGCGGCGCCACCACCGGTCGCACCGTCGCACGCGGCACTGCCTCCGCGGCCAGCGGTACCGAGCGGCACCCTGCTGCGCGTGGAAAACCTGTCACGCTCCTTCGGCGGGCTGCGTGCGGTGGACGGCGTCAGCTTCAGCGTCGAGGCGGGCGAGATCCTCGGCATCATCGGCCCGAACGGCGCGGGCAAGACCACGCTGTTCAACGTGTTGAACGGGGTCATCACCGCCAACGCCGGCACCGCGCGTCTGGGCGGCGAATCGTTGCTCGGCCGCAAGGTGCACGAGGTCTGTCGCATGGGCGTCGGACGCACCTTCCAGGTGGTGCGCAGCTTCCAGCGGCTGACGCTGCTCGATAACGTCGTGGTCGGTGGTTACGGCGCCGGACTGTCGGATGAGGTCGCCATCGCCGCCGCGCAGGCCGCGTTGGCGCGGGTGGGATTGTCGGACCTCGCGGGAACCGTTGCCGGCCGGCTCACCAACAAACAGCTTCGGCTGATGGAGCTGGCGCGCGCGCTGGCCGGTCAGCCGCGCGTCCTGCTGCTGGACGAGACGCTGGCCGGACTCGGCCGCGACGAATGCAACGACGTGCTGGATGTGCTGCAACGGCTGCGCGCCGAGGGCATGACCATCGTCATCATCGAGCACACCATGCACGCCATGCTGCGCATCGCCGATCATTTCGTCGTGCTGGATCATGGCCGCGTGCTAGCGGCCGGCAAGCCGCGTGACGTGGTGGAGCAGGACGCAGTGATCGAGGCGTATCTCGGCAAGAAATTCCTGGCCCGCCTGCATGCTTGAGATCACCGGCCTGTCCGTTGCCTATGGCGGCTTGCATGCGCTAACCGAGGTCTCGCTGACAGTGCGCGAGGGGCAGTTCGTTACCGTTGTGGGCCCGAACGGCGCCGGCAAATCCACCTTGTTCAAGACCATCAGCGGTATCGTCCCGCCGGTCGCCGGGGCGATTCGTTTCGATGGCGCGGATCTACTGGCGCTGCCGGCCGACCGGCGCGCGCATCTCGGCATCGCGCATGTGCCGGAGGGCCGCCAGGTGTTTCGTACCCTGACGGTGCGCGAGAACCTGGAGATGGGCGCCTACACCGCGTCCGGCACGAAGCAATGGTCCCACACGATCGAGCGGATCCACACGCTGTTCCCGATCCTGGCGGAGCGGGCCGGACAGCTCGCCGGCACGCTGTCGGGCGGCGAGCAGCAGATGCTGGCGATCGGCCGCGGCCTTGCCTCCGCGCCGCGGCTGCTGATGCTGGATGAGCCGTCGATGGGGCTGGCGCCGGCGGTGACCGACACGATCTTCGAGCGCATCTCGCAGGTGCATCGCGAAGACGGACTGACCATTCTGCTGGTGGAACAGCGCGTCGCCGAGGCGCTGGAGCTGTCGGATCATGGATACGTTCTGGAAACCGGGCGGATCGTGCTGGACGGCCCGTACCAGACGCTACTTGCCGATGACCGGGTTCGGCGCTCCTATCTGGGGATAGGGGACGGGTAAATCGGAACGCTTCAAGGGAGAACGACAACCATGACAAAGCTGATCGGACGTAGGAGCACGCTGGCACTTGGTGCCGCGGCCGGGGCCGCCGGGATTGCCCGGCACGCCCGGGCGCAGGCGCCGAAGGAGGTGGAGATCGCCATGCTGGTGCCACTGTCGGGGCCATGGGCGCGCCAGGGCATCCTGGAAAAGATGGGCGCCAACCTGGCGATCGACGATGTCAACAACGCTGGTGGCATCAAGGCGCTGGGCGGCGCAAAGCTGAAGCTGATCGAGCTGGACACGCAGGACAGCGCCGAGAAGGCGAAGGACGCGGCGCAGCGCATGATCGCGCAGAACCCTGACCTGGTTGGTGGTTTCGGCTGCTGGCTGTCCACCTTCACGCTGGCCGTTACCGAGGTGACCGAGCGCGCGCAACTGCCGTGGCTAACGCTGTCCTATTCCGATTTGATTACGGGGCGTGGCTACAAATACGTTTTCCAATCCTCGCCGACCGCTGCCCAGCAGGCCGAGGACACGGTTCCGATCATCATGGCGCTGGCCGAGAAGACCACCGGAAAGCGGCCGGCCAAGGTGGGGCTGATCGGCGACAACACGGCCGCCTCGGTCAGCTTCATGAAGCCAATTCGCGAACACGTGCTGAAGGACGAGAAGCTCGCCGCGGTGGTCGACCAGACCTACACGCCGCCGCTGACCGATGCCACGACGCTGGTGCAGCCGGTGCGTAGCGCACGCCCCGACTTCGTGCTGCTGACCTCGACCAACGTGCCCGACGACAAGCTGCTGGTTGATAAGTTCAGCGAATACAACCTGCCGCCGACCAAGCTGCCGCAGATCGGCAACGGCGGGCACTGGGCGGTGCCGGAGCTGCTGAAGGTGGCCGGCGCGGATGAGCTGGAGGGATTTCTGGTGGGTCTGGCTAATTGGCCCGGCAAGGGCGCGGCGGACATCGCGGCCCGCTTCGTCAAGCGCACCGGCGAACCTTGGTTCGGTCACGACTCGATTTTCGCCTACGCGCACGTGATGATCCTGAAGGAGGCGCTGGAGCGCGCCGGCGCCGCCGATCGCGTCAAGGTCAACGACGCCCTGCACGCGCTGGACATGACGACGGGGCCGGCGCTGCTGTTCCCCGGCGGGCATTTACAATACGACGCACGCGGCCGACGCATCGGTGCCAAGATGGTGATGGTCCAGTGGCAGAACGCGCGGCCGGTGACGGTCTATCCGCCGGAGGTGGCCAGCGCGCAAGCGAAGTGGAAGGCGTGAGCGGAGCCGGCACAGCGACCGCGCCGTTCTCCGAACGTCATGGCCGGGCTTGTCCCGGCCATCCCCGCCTGCACCGAACTTGCGAAAGTAGCAGCTGCGCGCGGCGTCGAGAGCGCGGGGATGGCCGGGACAAGCCCGGCCATGACGGATTCAGCAACCCGTGCCGCACGTCAATCTTTTGGGCCGCTGGCATAAGTCTCCGTCCGTTGGTCCATCCGGTGGCGCGATTGGACTCGATTGCGCGGTTGGTGTGCAATAGGCGTTATTGGGAAACCGCAACCGCCACAGGAGGAAATCATGACCAAAGCCCCGTCGACCGCCTCGCGCGACCGCGTCCGCGGCACCGTGCCAAAGCTGATCGAGCTGTCGGAAAAGGTGCTGTTCGGCGATGTGTGGGAGCGGCCGCAACTGTCGAAGCGCGATCGCAGCCTCATCGTCTGCGCCACCCTGATCGCGACCTATCGGCCGGAGCAGTTGCGCGGGCACCTGGAGCGCGCGCTGATCAACGGCGTCACCAAGGAGGAGCTGTCCGAGGTGATCACGCATCTGGCATTCTATGCCGGCTGGCCGGCGGCGATGTCGGCGGCGAACATCGCGCGCGAGGTATTCGAGGCGAACCCGTAAGGAGCACGCAGTTATGAAGGCGGGGTTCATCGGTCTCGGCACCATGGGTGCCGGCATGGCCAACAATCTGCAGCGCGGTCTGACGGCGCGAGGCGATGGGCTGGTGGTGCACGACGTGCGGCGCGAGGCGGCGCAGCACTTGATCCAGGCAGGCGCCCGCTGGGCCGAGACCCCCGCCGCGGTGGCGGAGGCGTGCGACATCATTTTCAGTTCGTTGCCCGGGCCGCCGGAGTTCGAGGCCGTGGTGAACGGGTCGCATGGGCTGCTGGCGGGGATACAGAAGGGCGCGGCCTATTTCGATTTGACGACGAATTCGCCGACCACGGTGCGCAAGGCGCATGCATCGTTTGAGACAAAGGGGGCGTATCTGTTCGATGCGCCGGTCAGCGGTGGGCCGCGCGGTGCTGCCACCGGCAAGCTCGCGGTGTGGTGCGGCGGCGATCAGGAGGTGTTCGACCGATGCAAGCCCACGCTGGATTTGTTCGCGGATCAGGCGAGCTATGTGGGTCCGATCGGGGCGGGGTCAGTGGCGAAGCTGGTGCATAATTGCTTCGGCTACATCATGACGGTCGGGGCGGCCGAGGTGTTCACCATGGGCGTGAAAGCCGGGATCGAGCCGCTGGCGATCTGGGAAGCGGTGCGGCAAGGGGCGATCGGGCGGCGCGGCGCTTTTGACTCGCTGACGGATCAGTTTTTGCCGAACAAGTATGAGCCCGCGGCGTTCGCGCTGCGGTTGGCGCACAAGGATGTGTTCCTGGCCACTCAGGTCGGGCGCGAGATGAACGTGCCGATGCGGCTGGCGAACATCGCGCTATCGGATTTGACGGAGGCAATGAACCGCGGCTGGGGTGGGCAGGATTCGCGTGCGATCATGAAGCTGCAGGTCGAGCGCGCCGGGGTGGAGATCGAAGTTGATCCGCAACGGATTGCCGAGGCGGTAGAGAAGAAGGGAAAGAGCAGGTAGCCCCCCAGAGTGCACCTCTCCCGCTCTTGGCGGGAGAGCGGAGCGCTTGCGACGGCGGGTCAGGGTCGTGCCGCGGGCACCACGCTCACCCGGCTTGCCTCGCTCGCCGACCTCTCCGGCGAAGAACGGGAGAGGTGTAGTGCGTCACGTCACCGCGCGGCGTTCGGCGACGCTTGCCTCGCGCCACGCGCCGGTCCGCATCACCTCGCACAGCACCGACACCGCGTCCCAGACATCCGTGTGGCGCACATAGAGCGGCGCCAGTCCGAAGCGCATCACGTCGGGGGATCGGAAATCGCCGATCACGCCACGCGCGATCAACGCCTGCATGATCGCGTGGCCGTCGGCGTGCCCGAATGCGACCTGGCTGCCGCGGATCGCCGCGTCACGCGGCGTCAGCAGGCGGAATTCATACTCGGCGCACTCCTGTTCGATCAGCGCAATGAACAGGTCGATCAGTCGCTGCGACTTGGCGCGCAGCGCGTCCATCGGCACGCGCAGCATTTGATCGACACCGACCTCCAGCGCGGCGAGGCTGAGCACCGGCGGCGTGCCGACCGTGGCGCGGCCGATGCCCTCGGCCGGCCGATAATCCGGTGCGAAGGCGAAAGGCTCGGCATGACCCAGCCAGCCCGTCAGCGGCAACCGAAGGTCCGCGTGCAACCGAGGCGCCACCGAAAGGAACGCCGGTGCGCCAGGTCCGCCGTTCAGATACTTGTAGCCACAGCCAACCGCAAAGTCCGCACCGTCCTCCGCCACCCGCAACGGCACCGCGCCGGCCGAGTGCGAAAGGTCCCACAGCGTCAGCGCGCCGACCGCGTGCGCCGCGCGCGTGACCGACGCCATGTCGTGCATCGCGCCCGAGCGGTAGTTCACATGCGTCAGCATCAGTATCGCAACGTCCTGGTTCAGCGCCGCGACCGGATCGGCGACGGCGCGCACCTCGTGGCCGCGCCGCAGCAACGCCGCCAGGCCCTGCGCCATGTAGAGGTCGGTCGGAAAATTCCCTGTCTCCGTCAGGATCATCCGGCGGGTCGGCCGCGCCTCCAGCGCTGCCGCTAGCAGCTTGAATAGGTTCACCGAGGTCGAATCCGCAACCAGCGTGCTGCCCGGTTCGGCGCCGATGATCCGCCCGAGTTTTTCGCCGATGCGTAGCGGCAGCCGCATCCAGCCATGCGTGTTCCAGCCGCGGATCAGTGACTGACCCCACTCGCGCGCGACGACTTCCGCGACCCGCCCGGGCGTCGCTTTCGGCAGCGGACCGAGCGAGTTGCCGTCCAGGTAGATCACATCCGCCGGCAGATCGAACTCGTCACGGAACGGTGCCAGTTCGTCCGCGTGGTCCAGCGTCTCCAGCGCCGCGCGGGTCAGTGATGCCGGCACTTATTCCTCCTTTTGCATCACGACGCCGGCGGTCGTGCCGCCGTCCACCACCAGCGTCTGACCGGTGACGAAGCTGCCGGCCTGCGACGCCAGGAACACCGCGGCGCCGGCGATCTCGTCGGGTTCGCCGATGCGCTGCAACGGCACGTCGCGCGTGGCACGTCGATATCGTACCGGATCGGTCCACAGTGCCTTGGCAAAGTCCGTGCGGACCAGGCCGGGTGCGATGCAGTTGGCGCGGACGTTTTTCGGTCCCCACTCCACGGCGACATTGCGCGCGAGCTGCATGTCGGCGGCCTTGGAGATCGCATACAGCCCGAGCGACGCCGAGCCGCGCAGGCCGCCGATCGACGAGATAATGATGAACGCGCCGCCGCCGCGATCCGCCAGATGCGGACACACCATGTTCACCAGCCAGAAATTGCTGCGCACGTTGGCGCCCATCACCCGCTCGTAGACATCATCCGATGCGCCGGCGGCGGGACCCAGATACGGGTTCACCGCGGCGTTGCTGACGAAGATGTCGATGCCGCCCCATAGCGCGATGGTCTGATCGACCAGGCTCTGCAGTTCGTCCTTGCGCGCGATGTGGCAGGGGATCACCGCGGCCTGACCGCCCTTGGCGCGGATGCCTTCGGCCACCGCCTCGCACGCATCCGCCTTGCGGCTGGAGACCACCACCTTCGCGCCATGCTCGGCCAGGCGTTCGGCGATGGCACGGCCAATTCCCTTGCTGGAGCCTGTAACGATGGCAACCTTGCCGGTGAGATCAAACAGCGACATTGCTTCCTCTTGGCGTTCTCTAAACTTCTTCCGGGCTTGTTCCGGGGCGCTCCGCTTTGGCGCTTGCTTGCGTGCCGCCGGATGCTTGCTGGCGATGCTACCGGTGAGTATCGTTCGCGGTGAGGAAACGTCAATCGGGCCGCGTGATGTCAGCACAGCGCACCACCGTCTATCGTCATGCGGAGCTTGTCCGCCTGCTGCATCCGGCCTCGATCGCGGTGATCGGCGCCTCGGCGCGGCCGGGTTCGTTCGGTGAGCGCGTGCTGGACAATTTGGTCAACTACACCGGCGCGATCTATCCGGTGAATGCGCGTTACGAACGGATCGGTGAGCGCGTCTGCTATCCGTCCGTCGCGTCATTGCCGCGTGTGCCGGACTGCGCCGTCATCACCGCCGCGCGCGAGGCGGTGGAGGAGATCTTGCTGGACTGCGCCAAGGCGGGCGTCGGCGGCGTGATCGTGTTCGCCTCGGGCTATGCCGAGACCGGACGCACCGACCGCATCGCCGCGCAGGCGCGTCTAGCGGCGATCGCGCGGGAGACGGGGTTGCGCATCGTCGGACCAAACTGTGTTGGCGCGGTCAACGCGACGCTCGACTCACGCATCACCTTTATGAACATCACGCCGATCCCACCGCCTCGGGCGCACGCGGTCGGCATCATCAGCCAGTCGGGCGCGCTGGGAATGGGACTGGCGCAGGCGGTGGTGCGCGGGGCGTCGTTCAGCCATGTGCTGACCTCGGGAAATTCCTGTGATGTGGATATCGCGGATTACGTCAGCTACCTGGCGGACGATCCGATGTGCCGGGCAATCGCCTGCGTGTTCGAGGGCATGGCGAGGCCGGAACGATTGCTGCTGGCGGCGGACTATGCCTGGCAGCGCGACAAACCGCTGATCGTGTTCAAGATGGCGACGGGCGCGGAGGGGGCGGCGGCGGCGATGTCGCACACCGGATCGCTGGCCGGTTCGCACGCCGCCTATCGCGCCGTGTTCCAGCGCGCCGGTGCGGTGCTGGTGGAGGATTTCGAGGCGTTGGTGGAGACCGCTGCATTCTTCGCCAAGGCGCCGGCGCCGACCGCCGATGGGGTGGCGATCGTTGCGGCCTCGGGCGGGGCGGCGATCATGGCAGCGGATCGGGCGGAGCAGCATGCGGTCCCATTGCCGCAGCCGCCGGAACCTCTGCGCGACCTGCTGGTCTCGCGTATTCCGGAATTCGGCGCGGCGCGCAACCCTTGCGATGTGACCGGGCAGGTGCTGAACGATCCGGAGTTGCTGAACGTCTGTGCTGGGGCGTTCCTTGGCGACAACCTGTATGGCGCTCTGGTGGTGCCGCTAACTTATGGTTACCCGCAGTCTGCGCTTCGCATGCCAGTCTATGACTCGCTGGCGAAACGGCATGACAAGATCGTCTGTGTTGTCTGGCAGTCGGAGTGGCTCGAAGGCCCCGGCGTGACGCAGGCGGAACAATCCGAGCGGGTGGCGCTGTTCCGGTCCATGAGTGCCTGCTTTGCGGCGTTGAAGGCGTGGAACTGGCGGGCGGCGAAGCGGGCGGCTGGTGCGGCGACGATCGTCGAAACGCCGGCCGATGTGCGTGCGACGGCTCGCGCGGTGATCGAGGCGGCGCATGGGCGGACGCTGACCGAGCGCGAGGCGAAGGCGTTGCTCGCGTTGTATGGCGTGCCGGTCGTCGGCGAGGCGTTGGCGCGAACGCGCGAGGAAGCGGCGGCGGCGGCGGACGGATTTGGTTGCCCGGTTGTGCTGAAACTGGAATCCCCCGACGTGCCGCACAAGACCGAGGCGGGCGTGATCCGGCTCGATCTGCGCGACGTTGACGCAGTTGGCACGGCGTTCGATGCGATCATTGCCGCGGCGGCGGCGTTGCAGCCGAAGCCGCGTGTCAATGGTGTGCTGGTGCAGAAGATGGTGCCGCAGGGCATCGAGATCGTGGTGGGTGGGCGCATCGATCCTTTGTTCGGTCCGCTGGTCGTGGTCGGGTTTGGCGGCGTGTTGGTCGAGCTGCTGCAGGATACGGCGCTGGCTCCGGCGCCGGTGACGCCGGTGGAGGCCCTGGTGCTGCTGGCGCGGCTGAAGGGCGCGCGGCTGCTGGACGGGTTCCGTGGCATGCCGGCGGTGGACCGTGCCGCACTTGCCACGATTGTGTCACAGGTGTCGCGCGTCCTGGCTGATCATCGGGGGGTGTTGGCCGAACTGGACGTCAATCCGCTGATTTGCGCTGGTGCGCGCATCGTTGCGGTTGACGCGATGGTTGTTCCGCTGGCGAGCGCGGCGGGCTGAGCGCGGCGGGGCGTAGCGCCGCGGCGGAGCGGCGCACTGGCGGCGGCGGCGGGCGTGTCGATTGGCCTTGTGTGTGGCGTTTGGTGTGCCGCGGGTTTGAATCCGTACCGCGGGCGGCTTAGGCAAGACAATCGATCAAGCCAGAATAACACGGAGCACACGGAAGAGCAGATTAAGCCACGGAGTACACGGAAAGCAAACCATGGCGCTTCGCGCCAGCAATTCTCGTTTTGGTCGGGCGGTACGGCCTTTCATCGTCATGGCCGGACTTGTTCCGGCCATCTCCGCAGCACGGTGCCGCGATGGATGGCCGGAACAAGTCCGGCCATGACGATGTGGCAACNNGCCAAAATGAGAATTGCTGGCTTCGCGCAAGCCTTCTGTTTGACTTTGCGCGAAGCGCCATCACTGCCTTTCCGTGTCCTCCGTGGCTTAATCTGCTTTTCCGTGCCCTCCGTGTTATTCTGGCTTGCTCGATTTGCGATCCACACACGATGCGCATCAGCGGCACCCGAGCCGACGCATTCTGCCAAATGCGATTGCCCTGGCGCCGGTGGGGCGACGCGCCAGCGCACTGGTGGAGTGTGATATCGTTGCCGCCCCTGCCTCCCACCTCGGTGCCGCCGTGACGCGACGCTTGATCAGCCTGCTTGCGTTGCTGCTGTCCCCGCTGCTGATGGCGGCCGCCGCTGATGATCCGCCGGCGCCTCCCACCTGGCCCGGCCTCAACGCACTTGGCCGCACCTTACCCGGCGTCGACTTACCCGGCCGCACCCCACAGGAGGTCGAGCAACTGCGGCGCGACGCGCTTGCCGGCGATGCCGCCGCGCAGTTCGCGCTGGGCGAGCTCGCGCGCAAGGCAGGCAACGCGGATGGCGCGTTCGGCTTGATGCGCCGTGCCGCGGACCAGCACTTTCACCCGGCCGAGGGCGCGCTTGCGGCCATGCTGCATTGGGGCTTCGGCACCGATCCCGATCAGGTGAGCGCGGCGATCATGGCAAGGCGGGCTGCGGATGGCGGCGATGCAAGCGGCCGGATGGTGCTGGGCTTGCTGTTCGCCATCGGCAGCGGGGTCGAGCAGAGCTGGCCGGACGCCGCCGACTGGACGCGCAAGGCCGCCGAGCAGGGCAATGCACGCGCCCAGGCCAATCTGGGCTGGATCCTGCTGGCCCGCACCGACGCCGCGCAGGATCCGGAGCAGGCGATCACCTGGTACCAGCGGGCAGCGGACCAGGACGAGCCGTTGGCCGAAACGCAGCTCGGGCAAATGTATGCATCCGGCTTCCATTTGCCACGCGATGCCGACCGAGCCGCAAAGCTGTTCCGTCGCGCGGCGCAGCAGGGCGATGCGGCCGGCGAACGCGAGCTCGGCTTCGCCTACTGGACCGGCAGTGGCGTGGAACACAGCGACGTGGATGCGGTGGCCTGGTTCACTGCGGCCTCAAAGCACGACGACCATCGCGCCAGTCTGATGCTGGCGAACGCCTATGAGGCGGGGCGCGGCGTGACGCAGGACCGAATCCAAAGCTGGACCTGGTGGCTGCGCGCGGCGGAGCAGGGCGACGCGTTGGCCGCCATCCTGGTGGCGCGCGCCTATGCCGGCTCGACCTGGGGGCCGCGCACGGATGCGGCGGAGGCGGCGAAATGGTTCGAGGCGGCACTGACGGTGTCCGACCCGATGCCGCGCTACCGGCCGGCGGAAATCGCCGGGTCGTTCCCCGCGATCCTGGCCCTGGCACGCTTCGAATTCGGCTCCATGGTGGAGTTCGGCCGCGGCACGGAGAAGGATGTCGCGCGGGCCTGGCGCCTGTACACGGCCTCGGCCGACGGCGGCAACGAGCAGGCGATGAACCGGATCGGCACCCTGTATCTCAATGGCATTGGCGTGCCGGTCGACAAGGTCCAGGCCGTGGCCATGTTCCGCCGCGCGGCCGCGGCAAATTCGGCGGGCGGACTGTACAATCTCGGCGAGGGCTACCGCTACGGCTGGTTCCTCGAGCAGGACATGGCACAGGCGGTTGGGTACTTTCGCCGCTCCGCCGCGCTGGGCTTTTCTGGCGCACAATACGCGCTCGGCCTGAGCTACGAGAACGGCACCGGCGTCGCCGCCGATCCGGAGGAGGCGATGGCCTGGTACCGGCTGGGCGCCGCCGGCGGCAATGCCGATGCGATGGACGCCATCGGGCGTGCGTATCTCACCGGGAAGCTGGGCGTGGCCGAGGACGCAGCGGCGGCGGCACGCTGGTACCGCGCGGCGGCGGCGCGGGGCCACAACGGGGCGCGCATCGCCCTGGCGCGCGCGCTGCGCGACGGCACGATGGGGCTGCCGCGCGATGATGCGGCCGCCCTCGCGTTGTTCAAGCAGGCGGCGGAGTCGGGTGAAGCGGTAGCGCCGATGGCGCAGGGCGACCTTGGCTTCATGTATCTGCACGGACGTGGCACCGCGGAGGACCCGGCGGCGGCGGCGGTGGAATTTCGCGCGGCGGCCGAGCACGGCAACGCCTACGCCCAGGACCAGCTCGCCGTGCTGACCGAGCAGGGTCGCGGCACCCAAAAGGATGACACCGCCGCGCTCGCCCTGTATCGCGCGGCGGCGACGCAGGGTTTTGCCAACGCACAGGCCAACCTCGGCTTCGCCTACCGGTTTGGCCGGCTCGGTCTGGCGGCGGACCCGGTGGAGGCGGTTCGGCTGCTCCGGTTGGCCGCGGACCAGGGTGACGCGCTCGCGCAGGACGTGCTCGGCGACATGTACAGCAACGCGGTCGGCATGCCGCGTGACCGGGCGACCGCGATCACCTGGTATCGCAAGGCCGCGGCGCAGGGACGCGTTCACGCGGAGATGGCGCTCGGCACCCTGCTGGGCGAGGCCGGCCAGCTCGAGGATGCGGCGTTCTGGCTGCGCCAAGCGGCCGAGGGCGGCGATCCGGTGGCGCAGTTCAACCTGTCGCAGGCCTATCGGTTCGGCCGTGGCGTCAAGACGGATCTGCCGCAGATGATGGTCTGGCTGCGCAAGGCGGCCGAGCAGGGGCGCCCGGATGCGATGAACGGCCTGGGCTATTCGATCATGGTCGGCATCGATGAGACCTATGACTTCGTCGAGGCTGGCGCCTGGCTGATGCTGGCGGTGGAACGCGCACCCCCGGGTGACATACATGATCGAGCGGTGGTCAATCTGGCCACGGCCAAGCAGCTTCTGAGCGAGGCAGATCTGGCCAAGTCCGAGGCGCGCGCACAGCACTTGCGCGAGGTGCTGCCGGCGCGGACGGGCGCCGAGCAGACCGCGGCGACGCGATGACCGGGAAATGCCCATGGGGAACCGTCGCGGGGAACCACCCAGGGGAACCACCGATTCTCATTTTGGCCCATCTGGTTGCCACATTGTCATGGCCGTCCCCGGACTGGTTCCGGGGATCAGTTCCGGCCATCCATCGCGGCACCGTGCTGCGGGGATGGCCGGAACAAGTCCGGCCATGACGTTGAAAGGCCGTACCGCCCGACCAAAACGAGAATTGCTGCAGGGGAACCACCCAGAGGGACCACCCAAAGGGACCACCCAGAGGGACCACCCAAAGGGACCACCCAAAGGGACCACCCAGCGGAAAGACCAGGGCAACCACACTGGGGGAACCATCCCATGGGAATCACCCAGCGGAACAACCGCCGGGGAACGACCCCGGGGGGAACCACCGAGCGGAACGACCAGGAGCACCACCCGCACCATGCGCCTCGACCCGCCGTCCGACGCGACCATCCGCGAGATCCTGTGCACCCGGCGCCGCATCGCGCTCGTCGGCGCCTCCGCCAAGCCCTGGCGGGACTCCCATCACGTCATGGCGTTTCTGCTGCGCCAGGGCCACGACGTGACCCCGGTCAACCCGCATTTGGCCGGCCAGGCGATCCACGACCGCGCGGTCGTGCCGGATCTCTCGGCTGCCGCTCCGTTGGAGGTGGTGGACGTGTTCCGCGCCAGCCAACACGCCGGCGGCGTGGTTGACGACGCGATCCGCCTCGGTGCTCGCATGGTCTGGCTGCAGCTTGGCGTGATCGACCAGGACGCGGCGGCACGGGCGCGCGCCGCCGGGCTGATCGTGGTAATGGATCGTTGTCCGGTGATCGAGGCGCGTCGCCTGGGGCTGTCCATTGAAGCCAAACCCGATCCGCGCCACATCGCCGGCTGAACACGGCCGACCTCACAGGCCCCAAAGGGGTGGACATTCATGACCAACGAAGAGCGCGACATCATCACCAACTTCATCGGCCGCGTGGGCGCCGGAGCGCCGGCGGCGGCAAGCGCCTCGGGCGGCTCGGTGCCGGCCACGACGCAGCCCGCGCTGCCGCCGGTGGATCGCGAGGCGGACGCGCTGATCGGCGAGATGCTGAACCGCTACCCGGACGCGCGCTACCGCCTGACGCAGCTCGCCTTCGTGCAGGAGCACGCGCTGGCCGAGGCGCATAGTCGCCTCCAGCAGATGGAGGCCGAGGTGCAGCAGGCCCGGCAGACGGCGCAGCAGGCGGCGTCCCAGCCCCAGCAGGGCGGCGGCTTCTTCAGCGGGCTGTTCGGCGGCGGCCAGCGGGCGGCTCCACCGCCGCAGCCCGGTCCGGTCTGGAACCAGGGTGCGGCGCCGCCGCAATACGCCCCGCCGCCGCAATATGCGCCGCCACCGCAATACGCCCAGCCACCGCAATACGCGCAGGGCGGGCAGCCAGGCATGTTCCAGCGATCCGGGTCGGGCTTCCTCGGCTCGGCGCTGACCACGGCGGCCGGCGTCGCCGGCGGCCTGGTGGCCGGCAATGCGCTGATGGGCCTGCTCTCGCCGCATTCCAGCTATGGCGGCGGCTTCGGCGGATTTGGCGGCATGCCGGGGGCGAGCCCCTGGGGTGGCGCGATGGGCGGTGGCGCGATGGGCGCGCCTGGCCAGGGCACCGTCGACCAGGGCACCTGGGACACCGGCGCCGCGGCGGCACCGGATCAGGGGGCGGTCGACCAGGGCACCTGGGACCAGCCCGATCAGTCGGGCGGCGACAGCGGCTCCTGGTCCGACCCGGGCGGCGGCGGCGATTCCGGCGGCTCTGACAGCGGTGGCGGCGGCTCGGACGACTCGCTCTCGTGAGCCGGAGGCAAGCTCGTGAACTGACGGACGGGTCCTGCGCCGGATGAAAGCGCCTGACCAAACGCGGCGGCTTCAGAGCTGACGGAGGGCTGGCGCGCCGCCCTGATTGCGCCGCGTGAGCGCGCCGGCCGCAGCGCTACGCCTTCGGATACCCGACGGTCTGCGCGAAGGTGATGAACTGCGTCTCGCCGAGTCCAAGCGTGCGGGCGAGGCGTTGCTGATCCATCGACTCGCGGAACACGCAGGCCAGGCCTTCCGAAGCGCAATACAGATAGACGTTCTGGCCGATGAAGCCGGTGTCCGCGGCGGCGACGCGGTGCTGCTCCTGGGGCGGGACGCCGCTCAGATGGTCGGCGTTGGAGACGTAGATCAGATTGAGCGGTGCGATGCCGGCGTAGGACTGCACGCCGGTCTGCGCGCGGAGGTCGCCGGCAAGATGCGGCAGCAGTCGATGCGCGTTCGGATCGTAGCGCCAGGTGCCGTCCGCCATGGCGGCGAAGATCTCGGTCTCGCGCGCGTGCCGCCAGGACGGCGCGGTGCGGTCCGCGGTGGCCGGCCGGTTGACGCCGTAGGCCGACCACAGCAGCTCGGACAGCACCAGTGGCGGCAACGGACGCGGCGCGAAGTCGCGCGTCGAGCGGCGCATTTTCAGCGCCTGCGCCAGTGACATGCCGAAATCGTCGCGCGGCGCCGGCAGCTGCATCGGTTGCAGCCCCGTCGGTGGTAGCCCCTGGGCCGGCGCGCGGCCGGGCAGCATCGCCAGGCCGGCCACCGCGAGCAGGCCGAGGCTGGTGTCGCGTCGTGTGGTCATCGTGCATCCTCCGGATCGGCGGTGCCGGCCGCTTGCAGCACGGCGCGGCGCACCAGGGCTGCCAAGATCGGCAGCTTGTAGGCGTTGTGAGGGAGCGGTGCGGCACCGACGATAGCGGCCTGACCGGCCGCTCGTGCCGCCACCGGATCGATCATCTGGCCGGCCAGGACCGCCTCGGCCTGGCGGGCGCGCCACGGCACCGGCGCCGCGGCGCCAAGCACCACGGCGACCCGCCGGCAACGTCCGTCGGACGCGCATTCCAGCACCACGGCGACATCGGCGATCGACCAGTCGAACGACGGTTTCTCCGCCTGCTTCAGAAACGCCGACCGCGCGCCGGGGGACGCCGGCGGCAACAGGACGGCGGTGAGGACTTCCCCGGCGCGCAGATCCGTTTCGCGCCTGATGTCGATCTCGGGCCCGACCAGGAAGTCGCCCAGCTTCACGGTCCGCGAGGTGCCCTGCGCCGTCGCCAGCTCGACGCGCGCATCGAGGGCCACCAGCGCCGTCGCCACGGTGGACGGATGCACGATGGCGCAGCCGGCCTGGCCGAACACCGCGTGGTAGTGGTTCTCGCCGGCAAAGGCGAAGCAGTGGTCGCCGCCCTTGCGCGCGCAATGGTGCGCCGCCGAACGGAAGTACCAGCAGCGCGGCCGTTGCAGCAGGTTGCCGCCGAGCGTCGCCACTTGGCGGATCTGCGGACTGGCCGAGCTGGCCGCGGCGTCCGCGAGCGCGGTGTAGCGCTGGCGCAGCGCGGGATGTGCCGCGAGCTGCGCCAGTGTGACCAGTGCGCCGATGCGCACGCCGCTGGCATCGCCGGCGCTGGCATCCGTGGCGCTGGTGCTCCGGGCGTTGGCATTCCCGCTGCCGGTATTCCCGGCGCTGGTGTCCCCGGTGCCGATATTCATCGTGATGCCATCTAGGCCCGGGATCTCGCGCAGGTTCACCACCCGCGCGGGCCGCAGCAGACGTTCCTTCATCAGATCGAGCAGGTCGATGCCGCCGGCCTTCAGCACCACGCAATCCGCCGCCGCCGGTTGCGCGGGATCGGCGAGCATCGCCTCGGCGACCGTGCGTTTGGCGAGCGTTGCCGCCTCGGCAACCGAGCGCGCCTGCTGCCATGCGAAGCGTTCCATGGCTCAGGTCCTTTGCGGCAGCGTGCCGAGTGCGGCCAGCACCACAGCTTGCGTCATCGGCAGAGTGCGCAGGCGCACGCCGGTCGCGTTGAACACGGCGTTGGCGATGGCCGGCGCGGTGGCGATGTTCGCCGGCTCGGCAATGCCGTAGGCGTCGGTGGCACTCTGGCCCTGGTAATTCTCCAGCAGCACCACCTCGATCGGCGGTGCCTCGCGCGGGCCGACCAGCTTGTATTGTTCCAGGTTGGCATTCATCACGTGGCCGGTGTTCCGATCGATGATGCGCTGCTCCAGCAGCGCGTAGGAGATGCCCATCAGCACGCCGCCCTGCACCTGGCTTTCGAGCAGCTTGGGGTTCATCGGCCGGCCGCAATCCTGCACCGCAACGACGCGTTCGACACGGATCGCACCGGTCTCGGTATCGACCGCGACCGCGGCGAACTGCACGCCGCCGATGTCGGTCTGTGCGACGGCGGCGTCGCCCATGCGCCGGCGGAACCCGCCGTAGTCGTCGCGGCGCGCCTCGGTCACGCTGATCTGGTCGGTGCGCAGCCCGGCGGCGGCCGCGCGGAAAGTCATGCCGCGCGATGGATCGTTGCGGACGGCAATGCGTCCGTTGCTCGCGGTCAACTGCTCGGGCGCGACCTCCAGCGTCGGCGCGACCTGGCGGAACAGGAGCTGTTTTACCTTCCATGCAGCGGTGCGCGCAGGTGGGGTCATCGACGCTGTCGTGCGGCTGCCATGCGACGGCGGACCGGCCGGAAAATCGGTGTCGCCGATGTGCAGCGTGATGTCCTCGGGCTGCAGGCCGAGCTCCTCCGCCACCACTTGCGCCAGGATCGTGCCGATGCCGGTGCCGAGGTCCTGCACGCTGGACAGCACCGCCACCGAGCCGTCACGCATCACGCGCACTTCGCAACTGGCGTTGGTGTAGATGTTGGCGCCCCACAGCGACTGCGCCACGCCGAGGCCGCGTTTGATCCGGCCGGCATCGGCGCCCGGCTTGTGCCGGCGGTCCCAGGCGACGCGCTGCGCGCCGAGGCGGCGTTCCTCGCGCCGCACCGGGCTCGGATCGATCCGGTCTCGCAATGCCAGCGGATCGAGGCCGAGCTTGTCGGCCAGCTCGTCGATCGCCTGCTCCATGGCGAAGGCGCCCGGTGTGTTGCCGGGGCCGCGCATCGCCGAGCCGCGGCCGGCATTGATGAACACGTCGTGCTGCGCCGCGGCGAAATTCGGGCATGCGTACAGCGTCTGGGCGAAGTTCCCGACACCCGCGCTGACACCCACGCCGGCCGTGCCGTATTCAACCAGCGAGATCGCGGTGAGCGACCCGTCGCGCCGCGCGCCAATGCGCAGATGCTGCCAGGTCGCCGGGCGGTTGCCGCTGTCGAGCTGTTCCTCCTCCCGATCGAACACCAGGCGCACCGGTGCTTGCGCCTGCCGTGACAACATCACCGCGTATCGGCCATACGGGCCGAGCTGCGATTTCGAGCCGAAGCCGCCGCCCATGGCCGCGACCTTCACGCGTACCTGGCTGAGCTTCAGCCCAAAACTCTGCGCCAGCTCGTGGCGCACGCCGGCGGTGAACTGCGTGGAGATCCAGACCGTCAGGCCGTCCGCCCGCCAGTCGGCGACGATCGCGTGCGGCTCCATGCAGCAATGGGTCTGCGTCTGGGTGCGGTATTCGCCTTCGATCGTCACCTCGGCCTGGGCGAAGCCCTGCGCGATGTCGCCGCGGCTGCCTTGGGTGTCGGGGCCGCGCACATTGCCGATCAATGGCAGATCGGAGGCGACAGGAATCTCGGCAACGGCCAGCGATGGCTGTTCGCCGGGTTGATAGACCAGCGCTGCATCCGGGCGGCGCGCCGCATCCGGATCGACGACGAACGGCAGCGGCGCATAGTCGACCCGGATCAGGCGCAGCGCCGCGTCCGCCGCCGCTGGCGTGGACGCCGCGATCGCGGCAACCGGTGCGCCCACGTAACGCAGGATCGCGTCTTTCGGCGCGATCGACAGCACGGCGCGCACGCCTGGCTGGCGCGCGGCGGTCGCGGCATCGATGGACTGCACGCGTGCATTGGGCAGCGGCGAGCGCAGGACGCGCGCGTGCAGCATACCGGGCAGCTTGACGTCAACGGTGTAGCGCACGGCACCGGTCACCTTGGCGCGCGCGTCCTGGCGATGCACCGGTCTGCCGATCACCTGCAGCGCGCTGTTGACCGGCAGGGGTGGTGGTTCGTCGGCCGGGATGCGACGCTCGATCTCGCTCAGCCCGACACTGGCAATGCCGACCGGGAATTTTTCCACGCGCAGCGTGTCGTTGGCCATGGGTCAGGCCTTTCGGGCGGCGCTGGCGGCTTGCATCGCCTCCAGGATGTGCGGGTAACTGCCGCAGCGGCAGAGATGCCCGCTGATCGCTGTGTGGATGTCCTCCGGCGTGGGCTGCGGCGTGCGTTGCAGCAACGCGGCGCAGCTCATGACCATGCCGGGCGTGCAATAGCCGCACTGCATCGCGTCATGTTCGATGAACGCCACCTGCACCGGATGCAGCGTGTCGCCTTGGGCCAGGCCCTCGATGGTGGTGACCGCGCGCGTGCCGACATCGATTGCCAGCAGCATGCAGGATGCGACGGGCGCGCCGTCGAGCCAGACCGTGCAGGCCGAGCAGGCGCCGCGATCGCAGCCGATCTTCGTGCCGGTCAGATCGAGCGGGCCGCGCAGCACCTCGGCGAGGGTGACCTGCGGCTCGACGCGCACCTCGCGCGCGCGGCCGTTGACGGTCAACGTGATCGCGACGGAGCCGGGTCCCACAATCTCCGGTTCATCCGCCGCGCCGGCGAGGCGCGCCTCACCCAGCAGCACCACGCCGCCGGCCGCCACCCCGGCACCACCAAGAAACGACCGGCGCGATACCGAGGATGCATGGCCAAGCTCCGACATGAACAGCTCCATGTCCGCTGATAGGCTCGCAGTCTCGCAGCGACGTCCAACACGCTCGTTATGGATGTGTGTAGCGCCGCATTGCCGGATCCGCCTTGACCCAGATCAAGTTTGCGGCGCGCGGGCCACGGTGCAGCGGCGCGTCAGTTGCCGGAGCGACCGGTAGACGGCCGGTTGCAACGCCCCTGCCTGCAGCATGGTTCCGCCGTGGATATAGCCCGTCGGGCTACTGTGACAGGATCTGGCCGAGGAAGGTGCGCGTGCGTTCGTTGCGCGGGTTGGCGAAGAATTCTTCCGGCGGCGCCTGCTCGACGATTTCACCCTGATCCATGAACACCACGCGATGTGCGACGCTGCGGGCAAAGCTCATTTCGTGCGTGACGCACAGCATGGCCATGTCGTCGGCCGCCAGGCCGATCATTGTATCCAGCACCTCCTTGACCATCTCGGGATCCAGCGCCGAGGTCGGTTCGTCGAACAGCATCACCTTCGGGTGCATGCACAGCGCGCGGGCGATCGCCACCCGCTGCTGCTGACCGCCCGAGAGCTGCGTCGGATACTTGTCGGCCTGCTCGGGAATGCGGACGCGGGCGAGCAGCGCGCGCGCGAGGGCCTCGGCGGCATCCTTTGCCATGCCGCGCACCTTCATTGGCGCCAGCACGCAGTTCTGCAGCACGGTCAGATGCGGGAAGAGGTTGAACGACTGGAACACCATGCCGATTTCGCGCCGCACGCGGTCCAGGCCCTTGGTGTGCGGGCCGACCTCCTCGCCGTCGAAGGTGATGCGGCCGGCCTGATGGTGTTCGAGCTGGTTGATGCAGCGGATCAGCGTCGATTTGCCGGAGCCGGACGGACCGCAGAGCACGATGCGTTCCCGGCGGCGGACGTGCAGCGTGACGTTGTGCAACGCGCGGAAGGCGCCGAAGTACTTGTCGACGCCATCCATGGTGATGATGAAGTCGTCCGGGGGCGGCGGGTCGTTCATGCGCAAGTCTGCTTTCTATTCGGGCTATTCTCCCCCTCCCNNGGGAGGGGGAGAAAATGCATTTCTCAGAACACCGGCAGCTCAGGCAGCGGGGTGCCCAGCCATTTCTGACAGATCGCGTCCAGCTCGCCGTTGTTCTTGATGAAGTAGATGAATGTGTTGACCCATTGGTGCAGATCGCCCTGCCCGCGGCGCAGCGTGATGCCGTTCGGCTGGTGCCGCAGCACGAATTTGGTTTCGTACCCGGCGCTCGGGTTCATCGTCTGGATCTGCTTGCCGGTGATGGTGTTCACGCCGATCGCGTCGATCTGGTTGGACAGCAGCGCCTGCGAGGTGGTCGCGTCGTCATCGAAGCGCATGATCCGCGTGCCCTGCGGCGCTGCGCTGCTGATCGCGGTGTCCTGCGTGCTGGCGCGGGCAACGCCGACCTTCAGCGGCTTGAGGTCCGCCACGCCGGCGATCTTGCGATCCTTGGCCGCCATCAGCACGATGTCGATGCTGCTGTAGGGGATCGCGAACTGCACCTGCCGCGCGCGCTCCGGCGTGATGCCGAAGGTCGCCACCAGCACGTCCACCTTGTTGGTGAGCAGGTAGGGAATCCGGTTCGGCCCGGTGACCGGCACCAGCTCCAGCTCGACGCCGAGATACTTCGCCATCAGCGTGGCGACGTCGACGTCGTAGCCCTCGTAGCCGCCCTTGGCGTTGACCACGCCGAACGGCGGCAGGTCCACCAGGATGCCGACCTGCAGCTTCTTTTTGTTGAGGACGTCGTCGATGCCCTGCGCCGCGGCGGGACGGCTGGCGCCGAACGCGGCGACCGCCAAACCGGTAAGGCCGAGCGCCGCGAGCGGGCGGCGGGCGAATTGCAGTGAAGATCCTGACGACATCTGCGTCTCCTTGCGGCCGTTTGATGGCGTGCACCCGTGGCTGGCCACTCGCCTCGGGGTGCGATCGGGTGCTCAGCGCGCCACGGTGCCGAACCGTCGTTCCAGTTGCTGGCTGAGCAGCGACAGCGGCCAGCACAGGACGAAGTAGATCGCGGCGACGATGCCGAACACGAGGAACGGCTGGAACGTGACGTTGTTGATGATCTGCCCGGCGCGGGTGACCTCGACGAAGCCGATGATCGAGGCGAGGGAGGTGCTTTTCAGCAGCAGCACCAGGAAGCCGACGGTCGGCGCGATGGCGAGTTTTCCCGCTTGCGGCAGGATCACGTAGCGCATGCGTGACAAATGCCGCAGGCCCAATGCGGTCGCGGCTTCCCACTGGCCGGTCGGGATTGCCTGGATGCAGCCGCGCCAGATCTCGCCGAGAAATGCCGCAGCGTTCAGGGTCAGCGCGATGGCGGCGGAGGTCAGTGGGGCAAGGTCGCCGCCGAACAGGTTGGCGCCGAAGAACACCAGGAACAGTTGCATCAACAGCGGCGTGCCCTGGAACACCTGGATGTATCCGCCGGCGATCCGGCGCAGCCAGGCGGGTGGCGCGGTGCGGGCCAGGGCGACCAGCAGCCCGCCGATGCCGCCGCCGGTGAACGCCAGCGCCGACAGCAGCAGCGTCCAGCGCACCGCCATGACGATGAACGTCGCCTCGTTGATGCCGAATGCGCGCATCGTGTCCGCCCCCGCGTCAGCGCTGGCCCGGGCGTGCGAACACCGCCCGATGGATGCCGCTGAAGACGCCGGAGAACACCATCGACAGGGCCAGGTAGATGCCTGTCACGACGATGTAGATCTCGAAGCTGCGGAAGGTGCGCGACTGCAGGTCGTTGGCGGTCGCCGTCAGTTCCTGTGCCGAAATGGTCGAGACCACGCTCGAATTGAGCATCAGCAGGATGAACTGGCTGGACAGCGCGGGGTAGACCGTGCTGAGCGCGGGAAACAGCATGACGTAGCGGAACACTTGCAGCGGGCGCAGGCCGAGCGCCAGGCCGGCCTCGATCTGGCCGCGGCCGACATGTTCGATGCCGGCGCGCACGATCTCGGTGGCGTAGGCGCCGACATTCACCACCATCGCCAGCAGCGCGGCCTCGTTCGAGCTCATCATGATGCCGGCGCGCGGCAGGCCGAAGAAGATCAGGAAGATCTGCACCAGGAACGGCGTGTTGCGGATCACCTCGACGTAGGCATCCACCAGCCAACGCACCGGTTTGGGTCCCATGGTCTTGCCCAGCGCGCCCAGCACGGCGACCAGCAGCCCAAGCAGCATGGAGACCGCCGAGAGCTGGATGGTGAGCCAGCAGCCCCAGAGCAGGTCAGGCCATGCCGCCCACACGTCGCCGAACTGGAACACGTAGTTCATGTGGCGACCCGTCTTGCCTCTGATGATGCCAGTCCCACTACGCGTTTTCACCCCAACCAATGTCGCAGCACAGCACGGCCGCGAAACAGCACATCAACCGGACTGGCAGGGTCGTCGAACCGGGCGGAATGTCATTGACGCAAATCAACCTGGTCGGCGAACCCGAGCGCTGGCATTGCGCGGTCGGCGCCCTTCTGGCTGGTCCTCGGCGTGGGGGCTGGCAGCCGGCACGCCGCCAGAGCGCAAATCATCCCGCCGTGCGGTTTGTCCGGTCGTGCCGCCGTCCTTTCCGATCAACGGCGTGATGCCAACCAAACTTCCGCCGTTACGCGATACCCTTGGACGCAATGCCGTTGGACGTAGCGTCCTTGGGCGTCACGCGCATTGCGGCGGCAATACCGGCGGCCAGCAGCAGGAACGCCGCGACAACCATCAGCGCAATCGAGAAGCTGCCGGTCGAGGTCTTGACCGCACCGATAAGCCAGGGCCCGATGAGGCCGCCGAACTGGGCGATCATGTTGACCACCGCAATCGAGACCGCGCCCGCCACGCCCGTCATGAACGATGCGTTGAGGCTCCAGAAGAGTGAATTGCCGGCGTTCATGCCGAGGCCCGCCAGGCAGAGAGACAAATAGGCCAGGACGGGGTCTTTTGCCAAAGCGCTGCCCAGCATGCCAACCGCCCCGATGACATACACCGCGGCAAGATGGAACTTGCGGTCGCCGGTCCGGTCCGAGTTGACACTTACCAGGATGGTGCCGACCACGCCCAGCAGCGGCGGCACCGCCGACAGCAGGCCGATCTCCAGGTAGCTGAGCGTGCCCAGGCTTTGGATGATCAACGGCAGCCAGATGAACAGTCCATAGATCCCGACGAGCGCGCAGCCGAACAGGATCGCCAGTACCCAAACCCGAACGTCGCGGATCGAATCGAACACCGAGTACTGCCCGGCGCGTTCGATCTGCGCGCGTTCGACACCGAGCTCGGCCTCGATCCAGCCGCGCTCCTCCGGTGTGAGGAATTTCGCCTGCGTTGGCGCGTTGGGCAGATAGTACAGCGTAAACAGGCCCAGCAGGACTGCCGGCACGCCTTCGCCGATGAACATCCATTGCCAGCCGCGAAGTCCGGTGATCCCATCCGTATAGGTCAACAGCGCACCCGAAATCGGACCACCCAGGATCGCGGCGAACGAGCCGGCAATGATATATCCGGCAACGGCCCTGGCACGGTAACGGGAGGGGAACCAAAAGGTGACATAGAGAGCGAGCCCGGGCAGCAGTCCCGCCTCCGCGAGGCCAAGCGCGAAACGCAGGAGATCGAAGCTCCACTCGTTCGATACGAAAGCCATGAGCGCCGCGACCGCGCCCCAGACAACGAGAATGGCTCCTAGCCAAAGTCTGGCGCCAAACCGAAAGAGCATCAGATTGCTGGGGATTTGCAGGATCATGTAGCCAAGAAAGAAAACGCTGCCGCCGAAGCCGAACACCGCTGATGTGAAACCAAGGTCGTGATTCATCTGGAGGCCGGCAAAGCCGAGATTGATGCGGTCCAGATAGTTGATGAACATCATCAGGAAAAGCAGCGGTATCAGCCGCCAGTAGATCTTTCGGACAGTAGATCGCTCGATGCCCTCGGTCGGACTCTTGATGATTGGACCTTCCATCTGACGTTCCACCTTTCAGAGCGCACGATTTTTTGCGGCGCGGGATTCCCGTGCCGGTTGTCCAGTCTGCGCCCCGGGCATGCTGCGCACGTTCCAGCCATTGGCGGTAACGTTACGTCCGGAATCCGGCGGCCTCCTTGATTTGAATCAACCGGCACGACATGGCAGGCTTGCCCCGAGGACGATGCAGATCTCGAAGCTGCGGCAGCCGTGCGACCGAAGCTGCGGCAGCCGTGCGACCGAAAGATCGCCGACGGTCGCCGCTACTTCCTGCGCGGAGATCGTCTTGCCGACGCTCAAGACGAACGTAGTTGTGAACGCGCCTCCGCCGGTTTGCGAGGGCGCTGCTGCACCGCGCGCGGATGGCAGCGTCGTGTGGCTCAATCCGATGGGGCGGCTGTTCGAGGATTGCGGCAATCCCGCTGCGAAATGCGCCGCGTGGCGGCAAGAAAGCTGCCCTGGACCCGGAATTGGCGCAATGCTGTACCAAGCGCCGTGTCGCGCCGGCACCAGTGACAAGTGGTTAACCGAATCTCGGTTAACATCTTCTATTGCGTTGCACAAACACGGTTTTTCGTCCCGCCAATCTTGCGTGGCCGGCGCCTGGGCGTTACCTGTGGGCCGGGATCAGGGGTACAGGAGAGGCATCCATGGCACAGGCGGCCGGCAAGCGCGGCAAGCCGCGTGACGCTTCGACGGACCGCGGCAAGCCGCGCGACGCATCGACGGACAAGAAGCTGCTGCTGAAAGCCTATCGCGACATGCTGCTGATCCGCCGCTTCGAGGAAAAGGCGGGCCAGCTCTATGGCATGGGCCTGATCGGCGGCTTCTGCCACCTCTATATCGGCCAGGAAGCCGTCGTGGTCGGCATGCAGCTCGCCATTGCCCCGGGCGACGAGGTCATCACCTCCTACCGCGACCACGGCCACATGCTGGCGACCGGCATGGAGGCGCGCGGCGTCATGGCCGAGCTGACCGGGCGAGCCACCGGCTACTCGCACGGCAAGGGCGGCTCGATGCACATGTTCAGCAAATCGCAAAAATTCTTCGGCGGCCACGGCATCGTCGGCGCGCAGGTCAGCCTGGGCAACGGCCTGGCCTTCAGCAACTGGTATCGCGGCAACGACCGCGTGTGCCTGACCTATTTCGGCGAGGGCGCGTCCAACCAGGGGCAGGTATACGAAAGCCTGAACCTCGCGGCGCTGCTCAAGCTGCCGACCGTGTTCGTGATCGAGAACAACAAATACGGCATGGGCACCAGCGTGGAGCGCGCCTCGGCCTCGAAGGACCTGTCGAAGAACGGCATGCCCTGGGGTATCCCGGGCGTGCAGGTGGACGGCATGGACGTGCTGGCGGTGAAGGCAGCCGCCGACGTCGCGGTGGCGGCCTGCCGCGCCGGCAAGGGGCCATACTTGCTGGAGATGAAGACCTATCGTTACCGTGGCCACTCGATGTCCGACCCGGCGCGCTATCGCACCCGCGAGGAAATCCAGTTGATGCGCACGCAGCACGACCCCATCGACGGCGCGCGCCACAAGCTGGAGGGGCTCGGCGTCGATGAAGCCACGATCAAGGCGATCGACGACGAGGTGAAGGCGATCGTGCAGGAGGCAGCGGATTTCGCGCAATCGAGCCCGGAGCCCGATCCGGCGGAGCTCTACACCGATATCCTGGTAGGGGGCTGAGCGATGACCACGCAGATCCTGATGCCCGCACTGTCGCCTACCATGACCGAGGGCAAGCTGGCCCGCTGGGTCAAGCAGGTCGGCGAGGAGATCCACGCCGGCGACGTGATCGCCGAGATCGAGACCGACAAGGCAACGATGGAGGTCGAGGCGGTCGACGAGGGCAGGCTGGCGCAGATCCTGGTCGAGGAGGGCACCGAGGGCGTGCCAGTCAACACGCCGATCGCGGTACTGGCGGCGAACGGCGAGGACATGTCCGCGTCTCCTGCTGCGAAGCCCACCACGCCGCAGGCCGAGAAGACGCCGAAGGCAGACGTTTCGCAGGCGGACAGGGCGCCGCAGGTGGACAAGGCGGCGTCGGCGCAGGCGGAGAACAAGCCGCCGCCACTACAGGCGGAAAAAGCCCCGCCACCGCAGACGAAGGCGCCCGCTGCACCGAGCGAGGCCAAGGCTCCGCCATCGCCGCAGGGTGCCAAGCCTGCCCCCGGGCAATTGACCCGGGGGGCACCTCCGACCGCGTCAGCTCCAGCCGCCGCGCCGGAGGCGGACAAGGATTGGGGCCCAACCAAGCCGACCACCGTGCGCGAGGCGCTGCGCGACGCCATGGCACTCGAGATGCGCCGCGACGCCGATGTCTTCCTGATGGGCGAGGAGGTCGCGCAATACCAGGGCGCCTACAAGATCAGCCAGGGCCTGCTTGACGAGTTCGGCCCCAAGCGGGTGATCGACATGCCGATCGCCGAACACGGCTTCACCGGCATGGCCGTCGGCGCCGCGTTGAACGGGCTGAAGCCGATCGTCGAGTTCATGACCTTCAACTTCGCCATGCAGGCGATCGACCAGATCATCAACTCGGCGGCCAAGACGCTGTATATGTCGGGCGGGCAGATGGGGTGCCCGATCGTGTTCCGCGGTCCCAACGGCGCCGCCTCGCGCGTCGCCGCGCAGCACTCGCAGTGCTATGCGAGCTGGTATGCGCACGTGCCCGGGTTGAAGGTGGTGGCACCGTGGTCCTCGGCCGACGCGAAGGGATTGCTGCGCGCGGCGATCCGCGACCCCAATCCGGTGATCGTGCTGGAGAACGAGATCCTCTACGGCCACACGTTCGAGTGCCCGGTAGACGAGGACTTCATCCTGCCGATCGGCAAGGCGAAAATCGAGCGTGCCGGCACGCAGGTGACCCTGGTCGCGTTCGGCATGATGGTCGACCTTGCGCTGAAGGCGGCCGAGACGCTGGCGGGGCAGGGGATCGATGCCGAGGTGATCAACCTGCGCTCGCTGCGCCCTCTTGATACCGAAACGATCCTCGCGAGCGTGAAGAAGACCAACCGGATCGTTACGGTCGAGGAGGGCTGGCCCTTCGCCGGCATCGGCGCGGAAGTGGCGATGCAGGTGATCGAGGGTGCTTTCGACTGGCTGGACGCGCCGCCGGTGCGGGTGCACGGCCTCGATGTGCCGCTGCCCTATGCGGCGAATTTGGAAAAACTGGCGCTGCCGCAGCCCGAGTGGGTGGTGGACGCGGTGAAGAAGATCTTCTGAGCGGGGGTGCGTCATGGCCACCAACATCCTGATGCCGGCGCTGTCGCCGACGATGACCGAGGGCACCCTGTCGCGCTGGCTGAAGAAGGAGGGCGAGGCGGTCAAGGCGGGCGACGTGATCGCCGAGATCGAGACCGACAAGGCAACGATGGAGGTCGAGGCGGTCGACGAGGGTGTGCTGGGCAGGATCCTGGTCGCCGACGGCACGACCGGCGTGAAGGTGAACGAACCGATCGGTGTGCTGGTCGAGCAGGGCGAGGCGGTGCCCGCGGCGGCATCCGCGCCCAAGCCCGCCCCCGCTGCGCCAATACCGGCCGCGGCACCGACCCAGGCCGCGGCACCGACCCCAGTCGCAGCTCCGGCTCCTGCAGCGCCCGCGCCAAGCGCGGCGCCGGCCCCCGGGGATTTGACCCAGGGAGCGCCGGTCGCGGCGAAAGGGAACGGGCACGATACGATCGGCGATCGGATCTTCGTTTCGCCGCTGGCACGCCGCATGGCGTTGCAGTCTGGGATCGATCTGGCCGCACTGAAGGGCAGCGGCCCGAACGGACGCATCGTCAAGGTGGATATCGAGGCCGCGCTGAGCGGTGCCAGGCCGGAAGCCGCCTCCGCGCCGTCGGTTGCTCCGGTGGCCGCGCCAGCAGCGCCCCCCGGGTCAAGTGCCCAGGGGCAGGCTTCGCCCGCCGCGGCGGGCGCGATCACCGCGCCGCACACGCTGGTGCCGAACTCCAACATACGCAAGGTGATCGCGCGGCGTCTGGTCGCGGCGAAACAGACCATCCCGCACTTCTACGTCTCGATGGACATCGAGATCGATGCCCTGCTGAAGCTGCGTGAGGAACTGAACGCCAAGTCGCCGAAGGACGGGCCAAGCGCATTCCGGCTGTCGGTGAACGACCTGATCATCAAGGCCGCGGCAATCACGCTGCGGCGCATCCCGAAGGTCAACTCCAGCTTCACCGACGATGCGATCGTGCTGTACAGCGACGTGGACATTTCGATAGCGGTCTCGATCCCCGACGGGCTGATCACGCCGATCGTGCGCAAGGCGGATCAGAAAGGTCTTGCCGCGATCAGCAGCGAGATGAAGGACCTGGCCGGCCGCGCGCGCGCCGGCAAGCTGAAGCCCGAGGAGTTTCAGGGCGGCGGGTTCTCGATCTCCAACATGGGGATGTATGGCGTGTCCGAGTTCGCTGCGATCATCAATCCACCGCAGGCGGCGATCCTGGCCGTGGCCGCTGGGCAGCAGCGCCCGGTGGTGAAGAACGGCGCGCTGGCGATCGCCACCGTGATGACTTGCACGCTGAGTGTCGACCATCGCGTGGTGGATGGCGCGCTGGGGGCGGAATGGTTGGCGGCGTTCAAGACGATCGTCGAGGATCCGCTGAGTTTGATGCTGTAACACGGCGGCATCGATCATGACTGCGTTCACCCTGCGCGAGGCGACGCCGTCGGATGTGCCCGACGTGCTGCGCCTGGTGCGCGGCCTCGCCGAGTACGAGCGACTGCTGCACGAGGCGGTCGCAACCGAAACCGAGTTCCACACTGCACTGTTCGGCCCGCAACCGCGCGCGCAGGCTGTGCTGGCGATCGCCGACGATCGCGCCGTTGGCCTGGCGCTGTGGTACTACACGTTCAGCACATTTACCGGCCGGCCGGACATGTTCCTGGAGGATCTGTTCGTCGATCCCGCCTATCGCGGCCGGCGCATTGGCCTTGCGCTGTTGCGCCACCTCGCACGCCACGCGGTGGCAGAGAAATGCCGCCGCATCGACTGGCGAGTGCTGAACTGGAACCAGCCCTCGATCGATTTCTACGAACGCATCGGCGCGCAACCGATGCAGGACTGGCACGTGCGGCAACTGGGCGGCGCGGCCCTGATTGCGCTTGCCGAAGGAGCAGACAATGGCTGAGCAGAGCTTCGACCTGATCGTACTGGGCGGCGGGCCCGGTGGCTACGTGGCGGCCATCCGCGCCGCGCAGCTCGGCCTGAAGACCGCGGTGGTGGAGCGCGAGCACCTGGGCGGCATCTGCCTGAACTGGGGCTGCATCCCGACCAAGGCGCTGCTGCGCACCTCGGAAATCAACCATCTGCTGCACCATCTGCCGGAGTACGGGTTCGCAGCGGTGGACGCGAAATTCGATCTCGCCAAGGTGGTGAAGCGTTCGCGCGCGGTGGCGAAACAACTTTCGTCCGGCGTCGCGTATCTGCTGAAAAAGCACAAGGTCACCGTGTTCGACGGCAGCGGCAAGCTCGCCGGCAAGGGCACGCTGGCGGTGGAGAAGGACGGCAAGCCGGTCGCCACTTTGAAGGCACCGCACATCATCCTGGCGACCGGCGCGCGCGCGCGGCAACTTCCCGGCATCGAAGCGGATGGAAAACTGATCTGGGCCTACAAGGAGGCGATGGTCCCCACGGCGATGCCGAAGTCGCTGCTGGTGATCGGCTCCGGTGCGATCGGCATCGAGTTCGCCAGCTTTTATCTGAACATGGGCGCGCAGGTCACCGTCGTCGAAGTGCTGCCCCGCATCCTGCCGGTGGAGGACGAAGAAATCAGCGCCTTCGCCCACAAGGCGTTCGAGAAGCAGGGCATGAAGATTCTTACTGGTGTCGCAGTGAAGGGCGCGAAGAAATCCGCCGACAGCGTAACGGTGACGGTCGAGGCCGGCGGCAAATCGCAGGACATCACCGTCGATCGGGTGATCTCCGCGGTCGGCATCGTCGGCAATGTCGAGGGCATCGGCCTGGAAGGCACCGGGGTAAAAGTCGATCGCACGCATGTCGTGGTGGACGGCTACGGCCGCACCGGCGAGCCGGGGGTCTACGCCATCGGCGACCTCGCCGGGCCGCCCTGGCTGGCGCATAAGGCCAGCCACGAGGGCGTGGTCTGCGTCGAGAAAATCGCCGGCCGGAACGATGTGCATCCGTTCGAGACCGGGAACATTCCGGGCTGCACCTATTGCCGCCCGCAGATCGCTTCCGTCGGGCTGACCGAGGCGAAGGCGAAGGAAGCAGGCCACGAGGTCAAGGTCGGCCACTTCCCGTTCATCGGCAACGGCAAGGCGATCGCGATGGGCGAGCCGGAGGGCATGGTGAAGACGGTATTCGATGCCAAGACCGGCGAGCTGCTCGGCGCGCACATGATCGGCGCCGAGGTGACCGAGCTGATCCAAGGCTACGTCATCGCCCGCGAGCTGGAATCCACCGAGGTCGACCTCATGCACACGGTGTTCCCGCACCCGACGATCAGCGAGACCATGCATGAGGCGGTGCTGGACGCGTATGGGCGGGTGATCCATTTCTGATTGCCCAATTGCGGACGTCACCTGTGCCGGCATGATAGGCATCAGGACCCGGATCAGAGTGCCGACGACAGGAGAGGTGTGCGGTGTCGTCGCCACTGCGGCGGGTGCCGTCGCCGGTGGAGCGACAAGCTGGCGTCCGTGGGTCGGGCCGCTTGCCTCGGACCCAGCCAGCGCCTTGCCTGTGCCCTGCAAGATGGGCAACGTGGCTCATAGAACATTCCACCGAATGGGATACCCCGGACAAGCGGGCCGGAGAGGGTTGCAATCGCCGAGATCCATCCCACGGCGGTTGCCAACACGCCTGCGCTCCGCCGCCGCAACGATGTCAAGTGACGGGTAATCCCGATTGTTTGTTCGTCGTGATTGGAGCGGCGCTCGAAGGAACGACAGCCGATGAAAGTTGCACCTGCACGGGGCGACGCGAGTGGACCACTTCGCGATGACACCACGGACCCCGCACATGGCGAACTTGGCCCCGAAGACATCTGGAAGGCGCCGGCGGACCAGCTTCTAGCACGGCTCGCGACGACCCAGGCGGGCCTTGATAGCGCAGAGGTGCAGGCGCGGCTGGCGGCCTACGGACCCAACGACGCCGCAACCGCCAAGCGTTCGCCGCTTTGGCTGCAGTTCCTCGCCCGCTTCCGCAACCCGCTGATTATCATCCTTCTCGTGGCGAGCGCGTTGTCAGCGGTGACCGGCGACGTCGCGAGCTTCGTCATTATCGTTGCCATCGTCACGCTCAGCATCACCCTTGATTTCGTCCAGGAAGTCCGGGCGCAGAATGCGGTTGAGGCGCTGCGCCTGTCGGTGGCGGTGCAGGCAACGGTACGGCGCAACGGCGCAAGCCTCTCGATGCCGATCGACCAACTGGTCCCCGGCGACATTGTGGAGCTGATCGCCGGCGATCTCGTTCCGGCGGACTCGCGACTGCTTGAAAGCCGGGATCTGTACGTCAACCAGGCGCTTCTCACCGGCGAGCCATACCCGGCCGAGAAGCAGGCCAGCGATGCAGCCCTGGGCGCCGAAAACCCCGCCGGAGCATCGAACGCGGTCTTTGCCGGCACCTCCGTGATCAGTGGCACCGCAACCATTCTCATCTGCCGAACCGGCGGCAGGACGGCGCTCGGCCATCTCGCGACGAGCCTGGCGGAAAAGCCGCCGGCCACCGCCTTTGCGGTCGGCATCCGCCGCTTCGGCATGCTGATCATGCGCTTCACTGTGTTGATGGTATTATTTGGTATCTGCTCGACCCCGGTTTG
>PLXO01000118.1 GCA_003151425.1 Acetobacteraceae bacterium | reverse complement strand
AGCTGTTCGCCAGGGAAGTGATGCCCGAGTTCCACGCCGCCGAGCCCGCCCACCAGACCTGGAAGCGGCAGGTCCTCAACGGCGAGATCGAGCTCGAGGAGATCGATACCCAGCCGTTCCGTGACCGCTACGGTGCCAATTCGCCGCAGGTCCGTCCGGTGGCGGCGGAGTAGCCCGGCCTCGTTCTCGCGACGTTACTTCCAACTGCGGCGCGTCGCTGCTCGGCGCTAGAGCACGTTCACGCTGACTGNNTACGTTTCCGGTCAGGGTGAAAATGCTCTAACCGCACCAGCAAGTGGTGCTGCCAGTGCGATATGACACCAGAGCGATGTGATTCCAACCGCGCCCGATGATCTCGCGGACCCGGCGGACGCGTCAAGCAGCCTGAAGCCCACCAGCACGCGCTCGGTTTGCAGGGCTGATCACCGCTTGGGGAGGCGCGTATATTTGCACCCTATCCCGTCCGCTTGCCTTGGCCGCGTACAGCGCCGCGTCGGCATCCCCGAGCAGAACCTGCCACGAACCGGCGCTTCGCCCCGGCACAAAGGTCGCCACCCCGGCGCTCAATGTGACGATGCCCCGCTCGCTGCGCCCATGCTGCAATGCCAGACCACGCACGGTCAGCCGCATCCTCTCCGCGAAAGCGAGTGCACGCGGCGCATCGGATCCAGGCAGGACCGCGATGAATTCCTCGCCACCATAGCGGCCGGCAAGGTCGCCCGCCCGGCGCAGGCAGCCCTGGATCGCCCCGGCGACCGCACAGAGGCAGTCGTCTCCGGCGGGGTGGCCATAGCAATCGTTGTAGCCCTTGAAATGATCGATATCGATCATGACGATCGAGAGCGGCTGGCGTGATCGTGCCGCCCGACGGAACTCCCGCTCGATCGTTGCATCGAGGTAGCGGCGATTCGCCAGGCCGGTGAGCCCGTCGTGCGTGGCCAGCGTGTTGAGCACACGGTTCGCCTCGACCGCACGGCCGCCCAGAACGATCACGACGATCACCACAATGGCCAGGATGATCGCGTGCCACCGCAACTCGGACCGCCACCCCCTCTGCACGTCCCATGCGGACTGGGACACCAGTAGCGTCAGCGGAAACTCGCTCAGATGCTGATAGGAGCCGAGGCGCGGCACGCCATCGATGCCGGATGTGTAGGTCAGGCTGCCGGCGCGTGGATTGCGCATTTGTCGTCGAAGCTCGCTGCTGACTGCGGGCCCATCAGCCCCACTCGCAACGAACGGGCTGCGAGCGAGGGTGGTTGTATCGTCATCGGCGAGCAGCGCAATGACGCCGCCCGATTTCGCCTGCATCTGGTCGAACAGCCGCTGGAAAAAGGCCAACGACACACTGGTGACCACGACGCCGGCAAAGCTGCCGTCCGCGTGGTTGATCCGGCGCGTCACGGTGATGTTGTAGCTGCCGTCGATCTTGCTTTTGAGTCGCGCACCGATTAACGCCCCGCGCTCCGGATGCGTGGCGTGGTAATGGAAATACGTCCGTTCCCCGTAATTCAATCCCGCCGGATTCACCGTCAGCGATTTGACGATCGCATTGCCCTGACTGTCCGTGATGCCCATTTCATGGATTGCCGGCAGTGCCGTCGCGAGCGAGGTCATCAGGCCAGAGAGTCGCGCCCGGGCTTCCGGCCCGGTGCCTTCGGCCTCGACCCGCCCGACCAGGCTGGCGACGATCGTATCGGCCGTCTTGATGGTGGTTTCCACCTGCTCGGCCATTGACCGTGCGGTGTTCGACGTCACCACCTCGGTTTGTTGGATATTGGCGTCGTACACCCTCTGCAGTTGCCAGACCTCCGTCCCGACCAGCGCGACACAGACGCAAGCAATCACGCCAAGCATCCGACCCTGCAAGGACAGCCGGGCGATGAGCGATTCGATCAGTCCGAAACGCAATGCGAGCAACTGTGCCATGTGCGATGACCTTGGTGCCGGCTGGACGCGCGGCTGCCGGGCAGGAACGACATACCGGGTGGCCCGCGTAACAGTCTGCGCCGATGTCTTTTTTGCACATCTGCGTCTGTTTGAGACGCAATGTAAGGCCGGAAAGGTTAAGGACAGGTTAACGTGCAACTAATCCGCCGGCCGGTGTACAGCAATTCTCGTTTTGGTCGGGNNGGGCCAAAATGAGAATTGCTGGCCGGTGTAACCCCAGGCTGCGTGAGCGTCCATGACATGGTTCGACCGCACCGGCCGGCGCAGATCCATGGGTCAATGACTCTGCGTTCGAGTGGGGCGTTTGCGCAGGGTGTGCATGGCGTGACTCCTCGCCATTCCGGCGATATGGGCCTCCGGAGCGTTGGGAAGAATATTGGGTAAAGATTGGGCGCACGACGGGGACAAGACGTCGCCCCCGCGACCCGGCAGGTATGATCGCACCGCGTCGGTGGCCTGCGACCGCGCATGGATAATGGGGGAACGGACATGGATTTCGACGACCGCACCGTCATCGTCACCGGCGGCACTGGCGCACTTGGCCGTGCCGTCGTCGGCGCCCTGCTCGCCGCCGGCGCGCGCTGCCGGGTCCCGTATCTCGTGGACGCGGAGGCCGAGAGGTTCCCGCACAAGGACAACGTCACGTTGGTGCCAGGCTGCGACCTGGCCGAGGAAGCCGGCGTCGCCCGCCTGTATGACGGGGTCGGCGACCTTTGGGCCTCGATCCACATCGCCGGCGGCTTCGCCATGGGCGCCGTGGCGGACACCGACAAATCCGCGCTGCTGGACATGCTGAACATGAACTTCGTCAGTTGCTATCTGTGCTGCGGCGCCGCGCTCCGCAGCTTCGGCGCGGTTGGCGGACACAAGGGGGGACGTATCGTCAACGTCGCTGCCCGGCCGGGGATCGAGCCGCGGCTCGGCGCCGGCATGGCCGCCTATGCCGCCAGCAAGGCCGCCGTCGCCGCGTTCACCCAGGCGCTCGCCGCCGAGGTTGCCGGGCGCGGCGTCCTGGTCAACGCCGTCGCCCCCTCGATCATCGACACGCCGACCAACCGCGCGGCAATGCCCGCGGCCGACCACGATACGTGGCCCAAGCCGGAGGAGATCGCCGCGACGATCGCCTTCCTCGCCTCGCCCGCGAACCTCGTCACGACAGGTGCGGTGGTGCCGGTCCCAGGGCGGACCTGAAGGGCCGCATCCGAGGTCGGCGGCGCGAAATAATGACTCTTCCAGCATTTCGGGCTGCTGGGACCGCGCGTGGGGTGCTGCTGCAGACTGGAACCGATCCGCCCTGCCGAGGGGATCAGAGGCCCCGCCTGGGACCTCGGCCGGGTGCTCTCCGACATAGGTTGTCACTGATGAATCCCCTGAAGATCGGCATCGTTCTGATTTTCGTGACTTGTTTTGCGCTCTCGCACGGCGCGCCAGCGGAGACGGTTCAGTTCCACAGCGCGGCGGTTCCTGCCACGCCTCTCCAGACCCGGCTTGCGCGCGAACGTGGAACCGTTGCGCATGCGAAGCCGGGAGATTTGATCTCGGCAGAGCTCTATCATCCCGCCGGCGATGGGCCGTTTCCCGCCCTCATCGCGCTGCATGGCTGTGCCGGACGACCGGAACCTGCAAGCGAACAAGCGATGGCTGCGCGGTTTACCGAGCATGGGTATCTGGTCCTTGCCGTCGACAGCTTCGGCCCACGCGGTATTTCCGAACAGTGCAATGGAGTCACCGCGGCGGCTGACCGCATGTCCGATGCCTACGGAGCGCTCGACTGGTTGGCGAGCCAGACGTTCGCCATCCCCACGCGCATCGCGCTGCTGGGTTTCTCGCAGGGGGCCGACATCGGACTCAGCATCGCGTCTTCGGGCGATAGTGCGCAAAGTCCAGGCGCGGCAACGTTTGCCGTTGCGATCCTGTACTATCCATATTGTCGACCGGGAGGCGCGGTGGTCAAAATGCCGACGCTGGTCCTGGTGGGCGAACGGGACGACTGGGCCTCCGCCAAGGAATGCCGGGCCATGATGGCGCTGCGAAGCGGCGCCGGGGCAGCGGAGCGGCTGATTGTGTATCCAGGCGCGCAGCACGGATTCAATTTCATCGGCTTGAGGGATCATCCGCGGACCTTGTATGGCTATCATCTCGCCTACGATGAAGCCGCCGACCACGCCGCATCGCAGGCGGCGATTGCGTTCCTGGCAGAATGGATGGTGCGATAGAGCGCGCGCGGTGGTGCCCGCGATCACCCCGGCCGAAGCCGCCGAGCTGGTGCGCACCGCGGACGCGTTGATCGTCGAGGTCCGCGACCAGACCGAGGTCAAGGCCAGCGGCAAGGCGAAGGGCGCCGTCGCCGTCTCCCGCGGGCCGCTGGAATCCCGTGCCGACCGGGGTGCGCCGACGATTGCCGTCGCGGGCGCCCGCGACGCCAGCAATTCTCGTTTTGGTCGGGCGGTACGGCCTTTCAACGTCATGGCCGGACCACCGGGTCAAGCGCCCGGGGGCATGCTTGTTCCGGCCATCCCCGCAG